>JADZFI010000251.1 GCA_020850025.1 Saprospiraceae bacterium | reverse complement strand
GGCCGTGGATGGCTACCGGGTGGTATTCGGCGGCGACGACAACTTTGCTCCCCAGGTGCTGGAGGGCGTCAACCTGCGCTCCAATCAGAATATCAGCGTTCAGCTCACCCTGCAGAAGGCCCTGATGCAAGGCTCGGATTTGAAAGAAGTGGTGGTGTCATCGGGCGCTGTTACCGCCATCAACCGGCAGGATGCGGAGGTGTCTTTTGAAATGAAAGCGCGGGAAATTCAGGAGCTGCCCGTGGAGGGTCGCGACATCACCCGGGTGCTGTACCGCCTGCCCAATATTACCCAGGCTACCGGCTTTTACCCGGAAGCTCCAAACGTGAGCATCAACGGCGCCAACGGACTTTTTACCTCCTACCTGATTGACGGTATGGACAACAACGAGCGCTTTTTGGGCGGGCAGAAATTCAACATTCCTTCCGGTTTTGTGAAAGACATCACCGTACTCACCAGCAATTTTTCTGCTGAATATGGCCTCACCGGCAGCGGTGTGGTAGACATTACCTCAAAATCCGGCTCCAACGAAACCACCGGCGAAGCGTTCTTCCTGACGCGTCCGGGCCCGGCCATAGATGCGCCCTCCGCTTATGCCCAGCGCGATCTGTCCGGCAATCAGGTGCGCGACGGATTTGCCCGCTACCAGGCCGGCGTGGGCGTGGGCGGGGCCCTGAAGAAAGACCGCACGTTTTACTACTTCAATTTTGAACACACTACCGACGTAAAGGACAACCTGCTGAATGTGGCAGATTTGGGCATCAATGAAACGGTGCGCGGAACCAATACCTTCAATTACATTTCCGGTAAAATTGACCAGATCTGGCGCCCCAATTTCAGGAGCTCCCTCAAGGCCAACGTGGGTCTGGTGGGTATTGATCGCCAGGGTGGCGGTTTGGAGGGCGGCGTGGCCTTCCCTTCCTCCGGAGATACCCAGCAGCGCAACAGCGCGCTCGTTACCCTACGCAATGCCTATAATTTTGGTCAATTTGCCGCAGAATCCAACGTGCAGTATGCCAGCTTCCGCTGGAATTATGCTGAGCCGGTAAATCCCAACGATCCCCAGGTGGTGGTTCGCAACCCCAACGACCAGGTGATTGCCATTTTGGGCAACCCGGGCTATGTGTTTGATTCGCACGAAAAAAACGTGCAGTTTCAACAAAAAATCAAGTATTACGCCAAAAATCACACGGTTAAAGCCGGATTCAACCTCATCCGCGCGCAACACGAACTCTTCGGCGGCGGCGCGCCCAACGGCAACTACACCGTAGATCTTACCCAGGCGCAAATGGATGCCATCAGAAATTCCGGCATAGGCGCCAACCTGGGCGTGCGCGACCTGCCCGCAGACGTTGAAGTGACGAACTACAACATCGAGCTGCGCCCCAATTCCTTCGGGGCTACCCAAAATATCTTCTCCGCTTATGTGGAAGACCTGTGGTCTGTTAGTCCACGACTGAACCTGACCCTCGGACTGCGGTATGATTACGACAACCTTTCCAAAGGCGGCGGTGAAAAAGGCGACTACAACAACCTCGCGCCGCGCGTACATTTGAACTACAAACTGACCGAAAACAGCAGTTTGCGCGGTGGTTACGGCATGGCGTACGACAAAATTAACTACGCCATTTACAGCGATGCCCTGCAGCAAAACACCACCTCGGCCGATTATAAAGCGCAGTTGCAGGAGCTGGTTCGGCTCGGAATTTTGCCGCAAAACACCAACATTGACGCCATCACCTTCGACGGCAATGCTTCCGCCACCGTATCGGGCGTGACTTACCTCCAGGGCCCGTCCAACGAACAATTACAGGGCCAGCGGGAAAAAGCATTTTCCAACGAAAGAAGAATTTTGAATCCGAACGGATACCAAAACCCCCTCACGCACCAGATTTCGCTGGGATATCAGCTGCAAATGGATGAGAACAAGTTGTTTTTTGTGGATCTTATACACAATCGCGGCGAGAACCTGTTCCGCATCCGCAATTTGAATGCGGCTGCCGAATACCCCATTGACCCCAACAACGTGGTGGTGCGCACACCTGCCGAGGCCGACGCTACCAGGCCCATCCCCATTGTGAACAATAGCGCCGTGATCAATGGCGAGACCTTGACGGGGGTAGCCAGAAATGTGGTGATGACGGAAACGGCCGGTCGCTCCGAGTACTACGCAGCGAGCTTTAATTTCCAAAAGGCCAAAGGCGAGGACAACTACGCTTTCCGACTGAATTACACCCTTTCTTCCCTGAAAAACAACACCGACGACATCAATTTCCGGGCCCAGGATGCCAATAATTACGACACCGAATGGGGTCCGTCCATCAACGACCGGACGCACAACATCAACGGTATTTTCCAGTATTATCCTTTTAAAAACACCGTGGTGAGCATGGCCTCCCTGCTGCAAAGCGGACAACCCATCAACCGCATCCCGCTCGGGTTCGGCACCAGCGATTTGAACGGCGACGGATCCGCTTTTGGCGATGCGTATGTGGGCAACAGCGACCGCTACCCTGGCGAGAGCCGCAACAGCGACCGGCTGCCCTGGAGCAATACCTTTGATCTGGCGGTTCAGCACCGGTTTAAAGTGGGCAAACGCTCCCAACTCGAGCTTCGGGCAGATGTGTTTAACCTGTTCAATGCTGAAAACCTGAGCGGATACAGCAACAACGCCACGCAAAGCAACCAGATCCAAGCCGGCCCCAGCGCAAGCGGCTTGTTCCAGCAGCGCAATGCCGCGCCACCGCGACAGTTTCAGTTTGGGATAAGGCTGATTATTTGAGGGTGAGGTTCAAGTTTTACCAAAAATACAAGCACCACCAACCATGTTTCAACTCAAAAATACCAGCCCCCTGGACCTGACGCGCTATCTGAGGCGGCGCAAATGGCTGTCGGGAAACGAGGAAGTCAAATCCGTTTCCGTACCCGGCGCCGGCAACATGAACTATGTGATCCGGGTGGATACCGGTGCGAGGACCTTCATCCTGAAACAGGCCAACGGATACGTGGAAAAATATCCGCAGGTGCCGGCCCCAGCCAATCGGGCGGTAGTGGAGGGTCGGTTTTATCAGTTGGTGTCCTCCCAGCCGGTGATGAAAAACCACATGCCGGCATTTTTGGGCATGGACAAAACCAATCATGTTCTGGCGCTGGAGGACCTCGGCGAAGCCTCGGATTATTCCTTTTTGTATGCCCTGAACCAAAAACTGCAGGAGACTGAGATACAACAGTTGCTGCACTACCTGAACCTCTTGCACACCCATTTTCAGCAGTCGGCGGGCGAGGCCAAAGTGGTGAACCTCAGCATGAGGCGACTCAACCACGAGCATATTTTCCATTATCCGTTTATGGTGGAAAACGGCTTTAATTTGGACGCCGTGCAGCCCGGATTGCAGGAGGTAGCCATGCGCTACAAGCAGGATACGACCTTGAAAAAGGAGATTTCTGCCCTGGGCAAAGTGTACCTGAGCAGCGGCGATACCCTGTTGCACGGCGATTATTACCCGGGAAGCTGGTTGAACACCCGTCAGGGCATCCGGGTGATTGATCCCGAGTTTTGTTTCCACGGTTGCAGGGAATTCGATTTGGCCGTCATGATGGCGCATTTGACCCTCACCCGGCATCCGGACGCTGCGGTGCAATCTGTGTTGAAACATTACGCAATGGCTGAGCGACTAAACATTGGGCTGTTGAACCGGTTTATCGGTGTAGAAATCATGCGCCGACTCATCGGATTGGCGCAATTGCCGCTTGCCTGCGATTTGTCCACCAAAAAAGAGCTCCTGGAAAAAGCCCGTCAATTGATCCTGACATGAAAAAAGCAATCCCCGTTTTATTAGCCTGCGTCCTGCTGACCCTGTCGGCCGGTGCCCAAACAAACATTTGGTTTGACACCGATATCATGATCGGCATGCCCGACAAGGAAGCCCGGGAGGTGGACGACGGCATTGCCCTCATCATGGCCCTGAAACAGCCGCAGATCAGGATAGTGGGCATCAGCAATGTGACCTACGTGGATTACGGATTTGAGATGATCCAAAAGCTGATGAAATGGCATCACAAGGGAGCGCCCATTCCGGTGTACAAGGGTTCGCCGCAGGCCAACGATCTGGGCACGGAAAACGAGGCTACCCGGGCGTTGTATGCCGCTTTGAAAAAGGAAAAACTGACCATCATGGCGCTGGGGCCAGTTACCAACGTGGCAACCGTGATCAAAAATCACCCCGATATCATTCCGCAAATTGAAAAAATTGTGATGTGCGCCGCCCGCACGCCGGATTTGCCCTTCAACCCGGGCATGGGGAACCTGAATGTGTTCGATTACAATTACGAGATGGATACCAATTCCATGGACGTCCTGCTGGCCTCGCCCGTCCCCCTGGTTTTTGCGGGCTACGAGCCGAGTTCCTATACCCATATCGGAAAGATTGACCTGTCCTGCCTGAACTTGTCGCTCGAGGCCGACAAATGGCTATACGAAACCGTTCAGCCCTGGATGCAGCTCAATGAAAAACTGTTCGGCGTGTACGGATTCATACCCTTTGATTGTTCAACCCTTGGCATGGTGACGCATCCGGAATATTTCACCTACTATCGCGACATTCCCATCAAGGCGACGTACAAAAAGAACGACGCCTTGCAGATACAGCCCAACCAGCCCGAAAAGTACTTTCTTGAGGTTTCGTACGATTTTGAATCGCCCAAAAAAGTGCTGTATGCCCGTAGGGCCTTGCAGGGTTTTGAAGAAAAGATTTTGGAGACCTTGAGTGTGCAGAGGTGAGTCCCGGGCCACCAAAATGTCCGGTAGTGTGCCCCGGGCGCAGCGCACTCGGGGCAGCGCCCCCCAACGTTGGTAGCCCAGGCGGCGAGACGAAATCCGATTGCCGCATCGCGGCATAACCTGTCACAGAATGTTGTGCCGCGATGCGGCAATCGCGTTTCGCCCGGGTTTCCGTACCGGGCTACCGACGTTAAGGGGCTATGCCCCGGAGGCGCTGCGCCGTGGCTGTCGGCGAGGACGCCAACAGCGGAAAAATGGGGGAGGGTTAGCTGAGCCGGATCATTTAATCAGCAGCAACTGGCTATCCTGCACCCCTTTTACCCAGTGTTTCACCTGTGGTTCGATGAGGACATAATCGCCGCTGGCAAGCGACTGTTTGAGACCTTTTTCATTTTCAAACACCACCTCGCCGTTCACACATAGCAACAGCGCCGGCACCTTGGTGATATGTTCTTTCAGCAAGGCATTTTCCTGAATTTGCATGGCTTTTACGGCGCCTTCGGTAGTATTGAAAAGCGACCTGGCGCTCACTTCCCTGGGCTCGGTATGGATTTCGCGGAGGTTCATTTGAAGTATTGTTGATAGATTTTAAAAGATTGCTCGAGTTGGGCCACAACTGCCTGGGCTTCCCGGGCATCTGCGGCTTCATCCAGTTTTTCCACCAGGCCCATGTGCGGGTGCAGCCATTTATGCAATTCATCGTGGCTTTCCCCTTTCATGGTGCAGCTTTTGATCAGCTGGTCGTTCTGGGCCTTTAAATCGGCTGCCAGCTTCTTGTAGTCTGTGCCGTTTTGTGCCACATAATCGCTCAGGATCTGGTTGGCCTGCTGGATATGCGGTGTCATTTCTGCATTGACCTCCCATTTTTCTCCGTTGTTCAATCGGAGATCGGCAGTGCCCTGGTTGGAGTGGCAGGCAGAGAGAAGCAAAATGCTCGCGAAGAATACCATTAGCTTTTGCATGGTTGTATGATTTTTAAAAGATTGGAGATCAGGCTTTCTCCCTTTTCGGAGATGTTGAATTGAAAATTGGCCACACGCCATTTGAACATCTGCAGTCGGAAAGAGCCCATGAGAATATGTGTCAGGTCTTCGGCCGGGATGGCATTGGTGAAGAGTCCTTGTTGCTGACCTTGTTTTACGAGCGGCAGAAGGTGGCTTTTATTCACCTGCATGGTGCGCAGGATGGCCGCATTGATCTTCTCGCTTTCCTCCATCAGGCCGTCGGAAAATACCGCCACGGTGAAGTGCGGATGACCGGCAAAAAAAGCCAAATGACTTTGGAAAGCGGCTTTGAGGTTCTCTGCCGGATTTTTTTGTGGAGTAATTACCTGGCTCAGTCTTACCTCCATGTTTTTGGCCAGATAATCAAGCATGGAAACCACCACCGCCTCTTTGCTGTCGAAATGCCGGTACACGGCACTTTCGGCAAAGCCCATTTCTTTGGCTAAATTCTTGATGGTCAGGCCGCTAACGCCTGATTTGGAGAGGATGCGTCCAGCGGCTTCTATGAGTTCAAACTGCCGGCTGGAAATAGAGGAGGACGACATGAGTTATGCGTTTTTGATTCGTAAAAAAGCAAAGCCCAGCCACACTACAGAAGACGTCATGGCGATAGCACCAATCAGTACAAGTGCCGGAGGAAGTCCAAAATATACTTCTGACAAGATTCCAATAGGCATCAAAAGCCCTGTTAGAGCCAGCCAGGAAATAGATCTTACACTTGGCAATTGCGCCTGGAAGCGAAGCAGCAGGTAGCCGATCAGGATGTTTAAAAATGCGAAAAGATTTCCATGAACATGCGCCAGACGCGCCTCAAAGTGTTTGCCGATGGAATAGCTGTTCGCCCAGGCTTCCTTGTCCGGTGCAAAATCACGAAGATATATCAACAGGAATCCGTATGCCATGAAGAACCCCATGGTCAGAAAGCCTATGGCGATGTTGTTTTTACCGTTCATAATTCAAAGAATTTGATGTGATGTTACAAAGATAATAAAAGTTAGTGAACATTCACTAACTTTTTATAAAAAATTTTTTACTCTTAGGTCTTTTGGTCGCGGCAGAAGCGAACTGCTCTACTTTTTGCTAATTAAATGATTGATCATCAATATTTTGACATTGCAGCAACAATATCATTGACAACTCTCGCTTATAAATGGATAGAGCCATAGGCCACTGCTGATCATCAACGATTTTAACCTGCAAACCGCAGGTCAATACAACCCAGCGCCCCGGGACACGGCTCCGCGGCCCAAGCTCAGAGAACAGGCCTCGTAAGAGGCCAAACAATTGTAGCACGGTTTCCCGCAATTAAAATTGGTTACAGCTGCAACCGCTCACTCCGCCGTGGCAATTGGCGGGGACGCCAACAGCGGAAAGCTCACACCCCCATCACCCTCCCCTCTTTCATCCCCAGCACCGCTTGGGGCAGGTTTTCTACAATGACATCGCGCAGCGCATGCAGCAATTTTACTTTGGAAAAAGTACGGCGCGTGACTAAGCTGATCTCGCGCACAGGTGCGGGAGGCTGAAAAAAACGCACGTTCTGCATCTGATCTTCATCCAGGTCCAGCAGGGCCAGCTGTGGCAGAATGGTAATGCCGGAATGAGCCTCCACGAGTCGGCGGAGGGTTTCGAGGCTGCCGGCTTCGTAGTGGATGTTACGGAAACGGCTTTGCTCTTTTTGCAGTTGGCAGAGGTTGATCACTTGTTTGCGCAGGCAGTGGCCTTCTTCCAGCAGCACCAGTCGGTTGGGGTCAATATCTTTGGCCAGTAGGTAGCGTTTTTTCAAAACAGAAGGCTCGTGAGGTGCATACGCAGCAAATTCCTCCTGAAAAATGGGCGTTTCCGAAAGCCCGCTTTCGCCGGTGGGCGTGGCCAGCAGGGCCGCATCGAGCTGATTTTCCTTCAGCATGCGCAGCAAACCCTCCGTGGTGCGCTCGCTTACCGAAAGGCTGACGAGCGGATGCTTTTCGGCGAATTTTTTCAGAAACAAAGGCAACAGATACGGCGCCAGGGTGGGAATAATGCCCAGCCGAAAATCGCCGGTAATGTTCTCCCGGTGATCGCGCACCAGCTCGCGCAGGTGATTGGCCTCCAGCAATACCAGTCGCGCATGGGCAATGATCTCCTGCCCAATCTCTGTAGGCGCCACGGGCTGCCGGCTGCGGTCGAAGATCTTCACCCCGAGTTCGTCTTCCAGTTTTTGCACCAGCGCACTGAGCGATGGCTGCGATACATGACAAGCCGCCGCCGCCGTCGAGAACCGCCGGTGGGTATCAAGCGCTACGATGTACTCTAATTGTTGAAGCGTCATGGCTTTGGATACAAAAATGTCACCGCTAACGCGGTTCTATACGACACGAGAGTCGTCGCTACGCGACTTTTTTGGGGTTGTCGCTGCGCGATTTTTGGGGGAGGCAAAACTATAGCTATTTCCTATGAAAGCATAGACAAAATCAGTTTTGCTTATGACCTGAATCATCGTTACTTTGCAGTTGAATTCTGAACTTTGTCGGGTTCAGGAGGATACCTTCTTTATCATCAACTTAGAGTGGTTTTGATCTTGGACAGTATTCAATTATCTTGAAATCAGGTAATTGCATCACTCAAATCATCAAAATCACGCTAATCACCGTATAACCAACCAAATTATAAAAGACATGGAAAAAAATGGCACTGCCAAATGTCCCTTCTCCAGTGGCGCATTGAAATACGTTGCTGGTAGCGGTACTTCCAATCGCGACTGGTGGCCCAATCAGTTGAATCTGGGCATTCTGCGCCAGCACTCTTCGCTCTCCAACCCAATGGGTGAAGATTTTGACTACGCCAAGGAATTCAATTCGCTCGACCTGAAGGCCGTAAAAGCCGATATCGTCGAGGTACTGACCAATTCTCAGGACTGGTGGCCAGCTGATTATGGTCACTATGGTCCGTTCATGGTCCGTATGGCCTGGCACAGCGCCGGCACTTACCGTATTGCCGACGGTCGCGGCGGTGGCGGCACGGGCAACCAGCGCTTCGCTCCGCTGAACTCCTGGCCGGATAATGCCAACCTCGACAAGGCGCGTTTGCTGCTTTGGCCGATCAAGCAGAAATACGGCAAAAAACTCTCCTGGGCCGACCTCATGATCCTGGCCGGCAACTGCGCTCTGGAATCCATGGGCTTCAAAACCTTTGGCTTCGGCGGCGGCCGCGAAGACGTGTGGGAACCCGAAGAAGACATCTACTGGGGTTCTGAAACCGAGTGGCTGGGCGACAAGCGTTATGAGGGCGACCGCCAGCTCGAGAATCCGCTGGGCGCTGTGCAGATGGGTCTGATCTATGTGAATCCGGAAGGCCCCAACGGCAACCCGGATCCCCTGGCAGCCGCACGCGACATCCGCGAAACCTTCGGCCGTATGGCCATGAACGATGAAGAAACCGTGGCGCTTATTGCCGGCGGACACACCTTCGGTAAAACCCACGGCGCTGCCGATCCAGGCAAGTACGTAGGCCGCGAACCGGCCGCTGCAGGCATCGAAGAGATGAGCACGGGATGGAAAAACACCTTCGGCAAAGGCAACGCTGAAGATACCATCACCTCCGGCCTGGAGGGCGCCTGGACCACCACGCCTACCAAATGGAGCAACAACTTCTTCTGGAACCTGTTCGGTTATGAATGGGAACTCACCAAGAGCCCGGCAGGAGCACATCAGTGGATCCCGAAGCACGGCATGGGCGCCAACAGTGTGCCGGATGCCCATGATCCTTCCAAGCGCCATACTCCGGTAATGCTCACCACCGACCTGGCCCTGCGCATGGATCCGGCGTACGAGAAAATCTCCCGCCGCTTCTTTGAAAATCCTGATGAGTTCGCTGATGCCTTTGCTCGCGCCTGGTTCAAGCTGACGCACCGCGACATGGGTCCGCGCTCCCGCTACCTGGGTCCGGAAGTACCGGCAGAAGAGCTGATCTGGCAGGATCCGGTGCCGCCGGTAACACACCCGCTCGTAGACGCCAAGGACATTGAAGCCCTGAAAGGCAAGATCCTGAACTCCGGTCTTACGGTGTCCCAGTTGGTTTCTACCGCCTGGGCCTCTGCTTCTACCTTCCGTGGTTCCGACAAGCGCGGCGGCGCCAATGGTGCTCGCATTCGTCTGGCTCCGCAAAAAGACTGGTCCGTGAACAATCCGGCCCAACTGGCTACGGTACTGCAAAAACTGGAAGCCATCCAGACAGAATTTAACCACGCCAACAAAGGCGGCAAGCAGATCTCTCTGGCCGATATGATCGTGCTGGGCGGCTGTGCCGCGGTGGAAAAAGCAGCTAAAGATGCCGGTCACCCGGTTACGGTTCCGTTTACCCCTGGTCGTACGGATGCTACCGCGGAGCAAACCGACGTAGAATCCTTCCAGGTGCTGCACCCGCTGGCCGACGGCTTCCGCAACTATGCCAAGCCGCACATGCCGATAAAAGCAGAAAACCTGCTGGTTGACAAGGCTCAGCTCCTCACGCTGACGGCGCCGGAAATGACTGCGCTGGTAGGTGGTATGCGCGTACTGGGCGCCAACTACGACGGCTCCCAGACGGGAGTGTTCACCAAGCGCCTGGGAGCATTGAGCAACGATTTCTTTGTGAATGTACTCGACATGGGTACTACCTGGAAAGCGTTGTCAGACAATCAGGACCTGTTTGAAGGTCGCGACCGCAAGACAGGCGATCTGAAATGGGTAGGTTCACGGGTGGACCTGATTTTTGGTTCCAACACCGAATTGCGCGCAATTGCCGAGGTATATGGCTGTGTGGATGGTCAGGCGAAGTTTGTTAAAGACTTTGCTGCCGCCTGGGCCAAAGTGATGAATCTCGACCGTTTCGACGTGAAGTAATTTTTGTAAGGTTTTTTTGTTAGACAGGTCTCTCCGGCTGAGGTTGGGGAGGCCTGTTTTGTTTACTGTGATTTGTGTGATTATGGTGATTGGTGTGATTGGGATGTGTGATTACCATAATGGCCTGCTGGTCACGGATTTTGTATTTGAGACTCATTACATTAGCGGGGGGCAAGGCATCAGATACAGTGCCCGCGCTGGATGAGAAAATTAAACGAGTAAAGGCGCTGGTTACGGCGGTTGAAGGGAATAAGAAGGGGTTGTTGCAGTGGATATTTGTTTGAGATTCATCAAATACAAAAAACGTACTTTTGTCCAAATTACACGGATCATGATAACAAGGCTGGAAATAACAGGCTTCAAGTCTTTTGATCGCTTTAAAGTCGATCTGGCGCCTTTTGTGGTGGTGGCCGGGGTGAATGGCGCGGGCAAAAGCAACCTCTTTGATGCGATCCAACTGTTGTCACGGCTGGCTGAAAATGACATTCGAACCGCCTTCAGCGGTCAACGTGGTGAGGCCTACGAACTATTTGCACAAAATACCGATGGTTCTCATGCCACTTCCATGCAATTTGCGGTAGAAATGCTGCTTGACCGCAAGGTACGCGATACCTGGGGCAGTGAAGCTGACTTGAAATATACTCGTTTGCGGTACGAACTCGTCATCGAGCGCCGTCCCGACAAGCGGGGCATTGAACGGCTGTTTGTGCGCAAAGAAGAACTTACAGCTATTAGGCGCGGTGATGACGAATGGTATCAAAGGTATGTTGGAACGCATAATCATGCCTGGCATGGTCAGGTAACGGGCGGCCGAGCGCCCTTTATTAGTACCACTGAAAGTGAAGATAATGGTATTGCAACCGTCCACCTTCATCAGGACAAAGGAAGTCGCGGGCGTCCTCGCCCGGCAGCTGATTTGGAAAGCACCATGCTGAGCGGAGTCACCAACACCGAATTTCCACATGCTTTGGCCGTCCGTGAGGAGATGCGCAATTGGCATTTTCTACAACTCAATCCAGTAGAATTGAGCAAACCAGCCCTGAAGTTCACTGCAAAAGAAATCATGGGTTCCGATGGTTCCGGAATGGCGGCAGCTTTGTTTCGGATCAAAACAGAAGATCCGATCGTTATGCAAGACATTGCCCGGGAAATGGCTAGCCTTATACCCGGGATAAAAAGCCTCGATGTGATAGAAGATGAGGTGGAAAAAAAGTACGTGGTGAAAATCCAAACGGAAGATGGACGTTCGTTTAGCTCCCTGGTACTATCAGAAGGTACACTGCGCCTATTGGCACTTATGACTCTGAAATATGATGATAAACATCGGGGCGTGCTGTGCTTTGAAGAGCCGGAGAATGGGGTAAATCCGATGCGTATCGCACAGGTCATCCGACTCTTGCGCGATTTGAGCACTGATTTTGAAAGAGAGCAAGACGCACCCTTTCCGGCCAGGCAGGTGTTGGTTAATACGCATTCGCCTGTACTCGTCGGGGAGGTTTTTAAGATGAAAGAAATTGAAAAATGGGGTCTTGTGCTATTTGCGCGACTTTCCACACGAGTTGGGAACAAACAAAAAATCCAGCATACACTCATTTCACCCGTTAGTTTTTCAGCCCAGACAAGAATGCTCTGGAAAGGAGAAGAAATGTCGGAAGGAGAAATTCAGATTAATAGGATGGAATTGATGCGGTACCTGGAATCTGCCAATTTTGAAGAAACCCTGGCCCAACTCAATGAACCATGAATGTAATCAGCAGTACTTTCTGGGGCGAAGGCCCTTCTGATGAGCGATTTTTGCCCAAAATTATTCAAATGGTATCCCCAAAAATGCTTCAAAATTATCGGAGTGAATCACCTTTGTCGTTACGGGTTTGTATGCATGCACAAAAGCTTGCTGGAACCTTGCTTTTGCTTTGGGATTCCATTTCATCTCCCAGGCTGAAAAGGCGCCGTCAGATTCTTCTATGTAGTCAATTTCCTGTTGTTGGTAGGTGCGCCCTGTCGCATTCGGGCCTCATCGGCGTTTTCTAAAATACGTACAACGGTAGGATCGTCGCCGGTTAAAAAAAGAAAAGCTCCTTTTTCGCTGCAAATTTGACGCAACAGTGTGGTTTTACCAACCTGACGCGGTCCTAAGATGATGATGGCTTTCCCTGAATTCCAACGCTTTTCCACTTCTTGCCGAAGCGCTCACTCTATCATTTTTATAAAGTTTAAAGATTACGATCTTCAAAATTACATAAATTTATAGAATAGGAGTTTTTTTTTAACTTACTTGTACTTTTTTCCCATGCCCGGACCTGCCCTACCCCCCAATCACCTCCTCCACCCCACACACCTCCATCTCCACCTCCCTCAACAACGGCTCCACCTCAAAACACTGCTCCTCCTGGTCAAAAAGATCCGCGATGAACATCACCCGGCTGATACCCGGGTGAAATGGCCTGATTACCTTCGATAGAACACGCAAGACGCCATTGGGCATGTGCGTGGCCAAAACGGGTTTCCCCAGTTTCTGGGAGTACCGGTTTATAATATCCAGGCGTGAAATATTGTCGCGCCCTCCTATCTCAAAAATTCGGTTATGGTGTTCCGGATGTTCGAAACAGTGCAGGATCAGGCGGGCAACATCTTTGACCGACACAAAATTGGTGGCTTTATCTCCTTTGCCGAAGATCATGACCTTGCCATTTTTCAGGATGCTTTTGCCCAGCATTTCCCGGATATGCACCTCCATAAAGGCCGTGGCGCGAATGATGTTGTAAGCCAGGCCGGATTGTATCAGATACTGCTCTATCTGCCATTTGCTGCGCCAAAAATCCACTTTATGATCGGGGGCGGCGCCTACGACCGACAGGAATACGAAATAGGGAACGCCCGCTTCCCGAGCAGCATCAATCAAGGCTTTTTGCCCGGCAACATCCACTTGCTCTGAGGCATACCGGCCTCTACCCAGCATGGAATGTGCCGCGGAAACAACCCCCTCCATACCCTGGCACGCTTCAAGCAGGGAGCCTTTGTCGAGCAGATCGCCGGGCACTACCTCAATGCCATCTTGGGGCAAAAAAGCGGCTTTTTGGGGCTTACGGGCCAATACCCGAACTATATAACCTTTGCTTGCCAGCTGACCAACCAGGACCTTGCCCAGCGTGCCGGTGCCACCAATGACCAGTACTTTTTTCATTGGTTGTGGTGATTTTAAAGGGTGGTAAACGTTGTTTATACTAGCATTTGAATCGAATGCCTAAACGCCAAAATAACATAAATTTCATTGCGTTAAAGAATTTTTACGGCACAAAATACTTAATGTTATTCTAATTTCAAAATCAAACATTTTCAGAGCCTGTCGTAAATTCTCCAGATTACCACTTCTAAGCAACAAAATAAATACCCCAATCAGTGCCCTTTTCATACAAAAACCCGAACATGCACCTCTTAAGCCAAACATTCATGCTCAGACTATTTTCCATCCTCTCATTCCTGGTGCTTTCCATAAGCACTGCAAACGCACAGGCATCAAAAAACTCCGATCTGTTCCTTACCCTGAAAAAGCAGGACAGCATCTTTTTTGAAAGAGGTTTCAACCTTTGCGATCTGGAATATTTGAGTCAGGCTGTTCACCAGGATTTGGTGTTTTAT
>JADZFI010000250.1 GCA_020850025.1 Saprospiraceae bacterium | reverse complement strand
CGTGGTAGATGCCTACGAGGTGAATTCCGACCCTTTGGTTCTCACCGGTTCGCACAACTGGTCGAACGCTGCCGAGAACATCAATGATGAAAACACCCTGATCATACACGATGCCGACATTGCGGCCCTGTTCAAGGCGGAATTTGAAAAACGATGGGGCGCTTTCCCGGTGGCGACGCATACCGGGTTTACGCCGGCCCTGTCTGTTTATCCTAATCCGGCCGGCCAACATGCCACACTGAAAGGTTTGGGCGCCACAACCGGACATTGGCAGCTGGTCAATGCCTTTGGGCAAGTGATTCAGACCGGCAGTTGGGACAACACCCTGGAACTGACGCTCGACCTGGCTCCGCTTGTGCCCGGATATTACGTGATCACCCTCCGCTCCGAACATGGCATTGCCGGCATTCCGATTCAAAAAATTTGAGGTAGTACAGGAGGGCGCTGCACACCCGGTGGGCACCGATGCGGTGCTGCTCGGCGCCTGGGCCGACATCAGTGGGGCACAACAGTTCCTGGATATTGGCGCGGGCACCGGCGTGGTGTCGCTGATGATTGCCCAGCGCCTGGCTGAAACCTGCCGCCACTGGCGGGGCTGTGGCGTGGAAATCCATGCGTCCTCTGCTGCCCTGGCCCGCCAAAACTACCAGGCATGTCCCTGGGCAGCGCAGCTGGAGCTTAGGGAGTGCGCCGTACAGCTGCTGGATGGCTGCCCTGCCGGCCACTTTGATCTGATCGTCAGCAATCCGCCTTTTTTTTCCGAAACCACTCAGTCGCCCGATGCTGCCCGCAGTCTGGGCCGACACTCCGCAACGCTGTCGCCCGTGGAATTATTGAGGGCCGTAAAAAAATGGATGAGCCCCGAAGGGAGGTTCTGTGTAGTGCTCCCGGCTATGGAAGGCTACCGACTTTGTGAGCTGGCGGTTCCTATGGGGCTGTACTGGACGCAGCTGGTGGAAGTGTACGGCAAGGCCGACAAGCCGCTGGAGCGACTCCTGCTTCAGTTTGAACGCAACCCCTACCCTGTTCGTCGTGATAAAATAGTTTTGCAGGAACACGGGCAGCGGTCTGAAGCTTTCCGGGCGCTGACGAAGGATTTCTACCTGGCAGATTGAGCCATCCGATCTCCAACGCGGATCATGGCATTCTTTTTACCCAGCCAGATCACATTTTGTCCGAATAGCACCTTGTTGCCCTTTTTACGGTAGGTGGCCAGGGTTTTCAGCGGTTCCGCATGGCGTGCTGCTGTTTCCTGATCGGCGGTGATCATCACACAGCGGGCGCAGGGTTTCACGCAGCGAAATGGCTGATCCTGAATGGTAAAATCCGTCCATTGATCTTCTTCAAAGGCATCTGCTCCGGCAAAAACCAGGTTAGGACGGAAGCGGTCCATAGGAACGGTCTGCTCCAGGCGGCTGTTCAGATCGGCCAGAGAGGCTTCTCCAATCAGCAGGAAGGGAAAACCATCGGCGAAACTCACCACTTGTCCGGCCGGGGCATAGCGACCATCGGCGCGGCGGCGGGTGGTATCCGGCATATAGACCAACCGCAGCGGTTGCTGCAATACCCTGGAAAACCAGGCATGGAGATGTTCTTCCAGCAAACGGGCGGCACAACGATCACTCCAGACCTCCACCATGATCTTGGGATAAGCGTCCGGCTGAATTTCTAATGGAATTTGAAGCCGGTCGTCGGGACGATCTTTGTGAAACACCTCCAAAAAAGTGGGCGTAATGGCAGTGCGCAGCAGCGCCATTTCAGGAATCTCCCGCTGGCTCATAAACCGGCCTTCTGCATCCACCAGCATCCAGCGCCGGTCGTACCGCAGCCCCCGGGGCTCCACCACGGCTTCCTGAAGGGATATTCCCCCCAGCGATTTGATAGGGTAAATATGGATTTGTGTGAGTTGCATGGGTTTGATGGGTTTGATGTACCGGCGGGTTTAGCCGCCGATGTTTGAGGGGTTTAAACTCTACCTCACCCCGACCACTTTAAACGTCACGCTGTCATACCTGTTTTCCTCCTTTTCGGCGTCGCGAAACACCTGGAGCAGGGCCTCTTTTTTTTCCTTTTTTTCTCTGGAGAGCAGGTCCTGGGCATTGGTAATCAATAACACCACTTCCTGTTTGCCTACTACCTCAAGGGAGCAAAGGCAATCCATCAGCGCATCCAGGTTGTTGCCGAAATAATCAGGGAAGAGCAGCACTTTGGCGATGCGCGGGTAAAAACTTCGGAAAGTGCGAGCCTTGGCGCCGTCAATTTCAGCCACAAAAACATGGGGCGAAAACGTCGGCTCAGTGTCGAGTAGGTCCATAATTGCGGGTATTTAGGCAGTTTTCACTCAATTTTCACAAATGACTTGTAATGGTCGCGGGTATAATAGGCACTTTGGTCCGAGCCTGTCACCAGGCGTTCAGGTCCGCGATTTTGCCCTTTTACTTTGGGGTGAACATCCCATTCTGAATATCGAATCTTTTTGCCGTCCTGCGACTTGGCGGGAAGTCTTTTTTCCCGGTTTTGAAACTCCCGGCCGCCCACATATCCATCAGGCGCTTCTCCGTTCTTGCGGATGTGGGTAAGCACCTCGAGTGCGTAATCCGGTACTTTTTTGGAGCTTTCAGTTGGTTTTTCCTGGGTGGTTTGCGGCTGGTTCCCTCCCGAAATCGGAGGCGCCTGCTGCTGGCGTTGCCAAAAGAACCAGACCAGGGCGCCCAATGCCACCAAAATGATCAAACGCGCCAGTAGTCGCTTTTGCAGAGAAGCTTGCTTCATAATGTGCAGACAAAAGTATAAAAACATGTAAATCCGCCGCGGCAATGGAAGTAGACGATCAATTTTATTTTCTAAGACGCGGGCTTTAAACGGCTGCATTTCCCGGTGAGTATATTGTCGGGGTGACTGGCAGTCACCCCGACAATATACTCACCGGGAAATGCGGGCTAAAGCCCGTGCTCTCGTACACGGGAATTCACCGAATAAATACGGTTAATAACAAAAAAATATTGCCCCGCTTGCGTTGAAGCAAGCGGGGCAACACGAAAAGACTACCGGACAATTTGACAATGGACGTTAGACAGAAATAACTATTGGCAGGATTTACAACTTTCTGTAAAAACAGTCCAATGTCCAATGTCT
>JADZFI010000249.1 GCA_020850025.1 Saprospiraceae bacterium | reverse complement strand
CGCCGCTCAGCATCACCGCATCGGCGCCGTCGAGCACGGCATTGGCCACATCCGTCACCTCAGCCCGCGTGGGCGAAGGATTGTTGATCATGCTGTCCATCATCTGGGTGGCCACAATCACCGGGCGGGCATACTGCATGCACAGATGAATGATGTCTTTCTGCGTCATGGCCAGCTTCTCAATGGGCATTTCCACCCCAAGGTCGCCACGGGCAATCATGATACCGTTGCAGGCGCGTATGATCTCGCGCAAATTGCGCACAGCTTCCGGTTTTTCAATCTTGGCCATTATTTTAGCCTGGTGCCCCGACTTGTCAAGCGCGTCCTTAACGGGTTTGAGGTCTTCAGCGCTGCGAACGAACGACAGGGCAATCCAGTTGACATCCTGGGTGAGGATAAATTCCAGGTCTTTGCGATCTTTTTCCGTCAGTGCCGGCAATTTCACATTGGTATCCGGCAGATTTACGCCTTTTTTGCTGCTTAGCACGCCGCCGTGCAGGGTTTTAAGGCGCACGGTGTCCTTTTTGTTGGTTTCTACCACCTCGAATACCAATTTACCGTCGTCCATCAGGATGCGTTCGCCCACTTCGCAGTCTTGTGCAAACTGATCGTACGACATGTAAATATTATCCATCACCCCGGGGGCGCTTTTATCATTGGTAATGGTAATGATATCGCCCTCGGCGAGCGGAAGCGCGTTGTCTTTGATATTGCCCACCCGGAGTTTCGGGCCTTGCAGGTCGGCAAGGATGCCGATATGTAAATTGTGCTCTTTATTGATGGCCTGGATGCGCTGGATCACTTCCAGGTGATCTTTGTGTTCCCCATGACTGAAATTCAGACGGAAAACGTCCACTCCTGCCTTTACCAGTTCCAGCAGATTTTCCGGAGAACTGCAGGCCGGCCCAACGGTGGCAACGATTTTGGTAAACTGAGAACCATCCTTGCGCAAACCCGATTTATTCTTTTGAAGCAATGCAGCCGCTTCTGTGAGTGTCATGTTAAAAAAATTAAAGTGTAAAACTTACAATAAGTAAATCGCCGCAAAAATAAGGGATAATCCCCAGCCAGACAATAGATTTATAGGCTTTAAACCGACCAATTTGCTTTATTGTTCAAATAAAAAAGCAGTTCTGTTGCACAGTAAGTGTTTCAATTACAAAAAGCTTCTCAAACAAATTCGAAAAAAATAAACCGGAAACCTTTGATAAACCTCCCATTTAGCGTTTCTTTGCACCCTGAAAAATTGACTTTTTTTCACCAACAAGTTTAGAAAACATGGCAAACGTAGCCGACCGCGTAAAAAAAATCATCATTGACAAACTGGGCGTTGACGAATCAGAAGTTACCCCGGAGGCAAGCTTTATCAACGATCTGGGCGCAGACTCTCTCGATACCGTTGAATTGATCATGGAGTTCGAAAAAGAATTCGATGTATCCATTCCAGACGAGCAGGCTGAAGGCATCCAGACGGTGGGCCAGGCAATTTCCTACCTGGAGCAGCACGTTAATGCTTGATTTTTAAAGGGTTGGCTTGTCCTAAAGCCCGCTCCTTTTGCAAAAACATGAGTCATCCTGAACCTCGGGGTGGCTCATGTTTCGTTTAGAGCATGTTTGGGAGTCAGGCGTACTCCACCGCTTCCAGGGCATCCACCGCATGATCCAAAAACGCCGGGATCAGCGTTTCAAAGGTGCGCTGGATTTTTTGCGGATTGGCCAAATCGCGGATCATTCGGTCGTAGCGGGATTCGCCATGTTCCTCCACAATGGAATTTTTTCGCTCTTCCTCCAGAAAATAACTCAGCAAACCTTCCGGATCTGCCTCCGGGTGGAACTGGGTGCCGAACATTTCCGGACTAAACCGGACAGCCATAATGGCCCGCTCGAAATGTACGTGCGGACGCAATTTTTCCAGACAAAGTATCTCAGCCCCCATCTCCCGTAACCGCTTGTGGCTGGGATTCACCACCTGATACCGCCTGAAATCGGCAATGTAAAAGGGATCCGGCAAATCCTTGAAAAACGGCTCCGATTTGCCCTCATGCGTTTTGTACACCGGATAGGTACCGAACGACATCTTAAATCGCTGCGTTACCTCCCCCAGCTGAAAATGATGGCAGGCCATCTGAAACGAGTGGCAGATGAAAAAACAATGCTTTTTTTCCACCCCATCCTTTCGGTTGTGTTGATACAACTGCTCAATCAGAGAAAAATACGGGCCCTGCCATTGTCCACCCGTTTCCAACGGATCGCCCGGGCCTCCGGAAAAAATATAGATTTGGTAGGATAAATCCGGAATTTCACACTTCGTGCGTACATCGAAATGATCGAACGCCAATACATCGCTGTATCGGCCCAGAATACTTTTTAACATGGGTATGCCACGGTTCTGTTCACCGTTATACATATCTACAAGAGCGGCACGAAGCATAATATGGCTTAAAAGTGGACACTGGACTGTTGGACAGTGGACATTGGATTGTTAGACGATGGACGTTGGACTTGCGCTCAGGGTAATTTGTAATTACAACTCTACCGAGCCCAAGTCCAACGTCTAATGTCCAACAGTCCAACGTCCATTGTCTAATAATCCAACGTCTTATATGAACAATCAGGTTTTTTGCTTGTCATTTGATCTTTGAACGGCCTACGGTGGACGGCCTACGGTGGACGGTCGCAATGTTCTTAGCTTTGGTTCTTTCCTTTTTCAAAAAACCTTAACGAATGCGAAGGTCAACGCCACCGTCAACCGTAAGCCGTCAACCGTAAACCGTCTAACATCCACTTAAACGAAAAAACACCCACATGTCACTCGTACAGGAATTTAATGACTACCGAACCCGCATGAATGAGCGCATTTTGGCTCAGGACAACAAGGTGATCAAACGCTTCTGGAGTCTGGATAACCAAACCTACCAGGAAGGCGCCCTCGACACCCGAACCAAGGAATTGCTTGGCCTGGTAGCCTCCATGGTACTCCGCTGCGACGATTGTATCAAATATCACCTGGGCAAATGCCATGAACTCGGTGTAACCACCGATCAAATTTTCGAAGTTTTTGCTGTAGCCAACATGGTTGGCGGCTCTATCTGCATCCCGCACACCCGCCGAGCCGTAGAGTACTGGGAGGAGTTGACGGGACAATAGACATTGTCCAATAGTCCAACGTCCAATGTCAATCCACCAACACCACTTTGCGCAACAACCTGAGGCCAACCGACAGTTCTACTGTGGTATTGCGGATGCGTCGCTCGGGTATGGTGGTATTCCGACCCGGATTCCAGGGGTCCGGAACATTCGGTATGGAATTCTGCCTGTACTGTGGCGTTATATCCGGGTTGACCGTGAGCTGGATCTGCGCTCCTACCAGTTCTCCAAAATCTACCTCTACACCTCCTCCCAGTGTGAAACCGCCCATCCAGCGCTGAACACCGCCCATGAGCGGGTAAAACAGCTTTCTGGCCGGATCATTGCCCGTAAGATCATCAATATTGGTACTGTAGGTGTAATCCGCCCGCAGCCCGCCCTGATAAAAATACCTTATCGTTCCGGTACTATTTTCCTTGAATCGCTGTTTAAAGCCCATCGCAAAGGAGAAATTGTTGAACTTGAATCGTTCCGTAAAAACACCTCCGGGCGTGCCGTTAATAATGTTAAAAAAACGATACCGCGTAGCGCTTCCTTTTACATGATAACCTAGTTGCATGTAAAAAGAGCCGCTCATGTCGTCGTTGTTGATCGTCTCCATGCTGATGGCGCCATGATACTGGAACAAAGGCTCACGGCCAGATGAGTTGTCCCACTTCTGCAAACCTGCAGTAGGACCAAAATGCAGCACATAGGCCGTACTCTGGGCCTGAACGGCGCCGGCAAAAACACTCAAAAAGAAACAAAAAAGAACAATACGCATCATAATGCCAATTTTAAGGCGAAAATAGCACATTGACCGGATTTAGCAGCTACTTACTGTTTTGAATCGCTGATGGGTCTGAACAACAAGGATTTTTCCCTTATTTTTGCCGGGTTTTCACCACAAATTTCCCAAAATCCAACATCAAATTACATGACAACCAGTCCATCCGTACTCGCCTCCGCAACCTTCGACGAGTTTCCTTACGTCCGACCAAACATGGAGGAAATAAGTCGGGCGTTTGAACAACACCTGCACACGTTTGAAAACGCCCATTCCGCGGAGGAACAAGCCGAAGCCCTGGCCGCCATTGTTGCCGTGCGGGAAGAGTTTGGCTCTATGTTCAACCTCTGCTACGTGCGGCATACATCCAATACAGCCGACCCTTTCTACGAAGCGGAAAATGAATACTTCGATGAGCAATCTCCTTCGTTCGAAGCGCTGAATAACCAGTTGTATAAAGCGCTGCTGGCTTCCCCTTTCCGAGGGGAACTGGCCGAAAAATTTGGAGAACACCTGTTCATCCTGGCAGAAATATCCCTGAAAACATTCCAGCCCAGTATTCTGGAAGACCTGCAACAGGAAAATGCCCTGAGCACCGAATATACCAAAATCAAAGCCCAGGCCAGGATTGAGTTTGAAGGAAATACCTACAACCTCAGCAGCCTCCTTCCTCAGGAACTTTCCAACAACCGGGAAACCCGAAAAAAAGCAACCCTGGCCAAATGGCAGTTCTACGCCAATCATGCCCCCGAAGTGGAAACCATCTTCAACAATATGGTGAACCTTCGGCACAAAATGGCGCTCAAACTCGGATTCAAATCCT
>JADZFI010000248.1 GCA_020850025.1 Saprospiraceae bacterium | reverse complement strand
GGCAACTACGGTGATAGTAGTGGTTTTTACGTCTTTACCCAGGGATTTGATCTTGGATTTCAGACCGCTTTCCAGGGATGCTTCCGACATGGGGGTGGCATCGAGATAAAATTTTCCGGCAGCCGTGATGGACACCGAGAGGGCCGGCGAGGCCATGGTGGTGCTGGTGCTGGAAGGGAGTGAAAGGTTGAGGGCGTTTGGCGTAACAAATTTTGACGTGAGCATGAAGAACATCAGCAGCAGAAAGATCACATCAATCATGGCTGCAAGGCTGAATTCAGGCTCTACTCGTTGACGGCGTTTGAGTCCCATATTTCTTGGATAGTAGGGTGAAAAATAAAGGATGGAAGATCAAAGAAGGGCTTTGATGCCCTGCCGGGATCATCCGATCAACGAGAGGGCTCCTGCAGCAGATCCATGAACTGAACCGCCGTATTCTCCATTTTGAAAATAACCTTGTCGAGGTTGGTTACCAACAGGTTGAAGCCGGCCATGGCAATGATGGACACGAACAGACCGGCCGCCGTAGCCGTGAGTGCGTGGTAGATACCGTTCGACAATACCTGCGGGGTAATATTGGTAGCGGAGGCCATGTCCTGGAAGGAGATGATCAGACCGATTACCGTACCCAACAGACCAATCATAGGAGCGATACCGGAGATAGAGGCCAGGGTAGAGAGGTTTTTTTCGAGTTTGAGCAGCTCGAGGTTGCCCACGTTTTCGATGGATTTGTTGATATCATCCAGCGGTTTGCCGATGCGGTCGAGACCTTTTTCCACCATGCGGGCCATAGGGGCGTCCACACTTTGGCAGAGGGCTTTGGCCGCCTGCAGGTTGCCGCTTTCCACACTGGCGCGGATGGAGTTCATAAAATTGTGGTCTACCTGACCTGCGCGGGTAAGGGTGAAATATCGTTCGATGATGATGTACACCGCAACGATGGAGAGCAGGAACAGGATGATCATCACGATCAGACCGGAGGTGCTGCTCGTAAGGATAATGTCGATCAGGCTTTTGGATTCGGTAGTGGCGGCGGATGAGCCTTCTTTTGCGGCCAGTTGGAGGAAAAAGAAGGAGGAAAGGAATGCATGGATTGTCATAGACGTTCGGTGCTGTTAGATGGTGTAAACCGGTTACTTCGTTTTTAGGTGATACCGAACGCCAAAAGTAGGGTCTTTTGTATCTGCACCATAAAATTCCTGCACAATTTTGCCGCTTGCCGCCTTTTTTGCCTTCCAACCGACACTATATGCTATTTACAGCCCTGTTTTCGGCGGGTATCAATGATGTACTGGATTTTCCAGCCCTCCCCTGTTTTTACCAGTTGAAAGGAGTTGGTACCGCAATGTGAGCGTTTCCCGTTGATATAGAAGGAGTAGGGCGTCCAGGCGCTGGCAAGCGATTGCTCGGCATGGATGGCTTCGAAGCTGATCCGCTCGTCGTATTGATCAGGCCCCGGATTGCCCACCATCGTCACAAATTCGGCAAAATCCTCTGTGTACACCTGCATCTTGCCTTCTTTGTCGGCCATATAGGTTTGGAGCACCATATCGGGCATGCAAGTGCTCTTCAGCAGGGTAGTGTCGCCTTTTTCCATGCCTTCAAAAAACCGATTGATGGTCTTTTTGATGTCTTTTTCGGCGTCAGGGTGTTTGTCGGCTTTCTTTTGAGCCCAGGCGGAGAGGGTGAGCAGCAGCAAGGCCGCAGTGAAAAGTTGTTTCATAGCTCTTATTGTAAAAAATGAACTGCAAAGTAGGCGGGATAGGAATCGAGCCCGGGTGGATTTCTACTAAATGCTGGTATTGAAGGAATGAATGGCTAATCCTGGTGGGTAGTTTTGCTAAACCCTTACCTTTGTCTTATTGTCCCGCAACCGGTTTCTGCTATGATATCTGCCATTTCCATCTTACCGATCCTGTTTCAACTCTTTGTCCCCCCGCCTGCCTACGAGGCCGATGTTTTCAGCGAGTGCCGGCAACTGGTGGTGGTGGTAAGTCCGAACGCCAATGGCAAACACGCCCGGCTCTGGAAATTTGAACGTTCCGGCGGGAGCTGGAAATCGGCCGGAGTAGCGCACCCGGTGAATCTGGGTAAAAAAGGCCTGGCCTGGGGCAGGGGCTTGCACAGTACCAAGCCCGGAGCACAAAAAAAGGAGGGCGACCTGAAATCGCCGGCAGGGATTTTCCGCTTTGGTTCGGCTTTTGGTTACGCCGAATCGCCTCGCTTGTCGCTGAAAATGGATTATCGGCCCATCACCACTTCGGATATTTGCGTGGAAGACCCCAAGTCGCAGTACTACAACCGGATTGTAGATGGCGGCAAACTCAATGCCGACTGGGTGGCCCGTGAGTCTATGTTGCGCTCTGATGCCCAGTATAAATGGGGTATTGTCGTGAAACAAAATGATCCACCCGAGGCAGATGGCGGATCCTGTATCTTCTTTCATTTGTGGCGAAAAAAAGGCTCCGGAACCCTGGGCTGTACGGCCATGTCGGAAACAAACATGCTCTCCCTCATGCAATGGCTCGATCCGGCCAAAAAACCCTTGCTGATGCAAATGACCCAAAAGGATTATGAATCCTATCGTCGCAAAGTAGCCCTCCCAACACTCAGATAAGAACTCATTCCCCCCATTCCCCCCATTCCCCACATTAAAAAAATGCGTCGCTCCCTACCTGATATAGACACCTTCGTACATGGTATCCGCTCTGCCGACCGGGCATTGCTGGGGCAGGCCATTACCCTGGTGGAAAGTGCCCGGGAAGACCGGCAGGCGATGGCCCGCGAGATCATAGCGCGGCTGCACAGCGATCTGCCGGGGGATACTTTCCGGGTGGCGGTAACCGGGGCGCCGGGCGCGGGGAAAAGCACCTTCATTGAAGCCCTGGGCATGCATCTGGTAGCGCAGGGCAAACGCGTGGCGGTACTGGCCATTGACCCCTCCAGCGCCATGAGCGGAGGAAGTATCCTGGGCGATAAAACCAGGATGGAGCAATTATCGGCCACCGAAATGGCCTTCATACGCCCTTCACCCTCTGGCGATTCGCTGGGCGGCGTGGCCCGCAAAACCCGGGAAGCCATGGTGCTGGTGGAAGCCGCCGGGTTCGATACGGTGATTGTGGAAACAGTGGGGGTGGGGCAGTCGGAAATTGCGGCACAGCGCATGACCGATCTGTTTCTTTTGCTCCTGATTCCCGGCGCCGGCGATGAATTGCAGGGCATCAAACGCGGCATTGTGGAAATGGCCGATATCCTGGTGGTAAACAAAGCGGACGGCGACAGGGTAAAACTGGCCAATCAGGCCCGGGCGCATTACCTGAATGCCACTCATTTGCTGCCCATGAAACCCAGCGGCTGGGCGCCGGAAGTCTTGTCGTGCAGCGCACTGGAAAACAGGGGCGTTCCGGAGGTGTGGCAGCGAATGGAGGCCTTTAAAGCGCAGGTTCAGGACAATGGCTGGTTTCAGGAGAACCGTCGGCAGCAGGCCCGTTATTGGCTGGAAGACACCCTGGATGCCGGGTTGAAAGACCTTTTTTATCAGCATCCGGAGGTAAAAGCCCGTTTGGCGGCCTTGGAGCCGGAGGTGCTGGCCGGAAGAATTTCGGCCATTGATGCGGCCATGCAGGTATTGGCGGCTTTCAAGAAGGGCCTGTAAAAACCTGTCCGGATTCCTGGGTTTGCGTGTACCTTTGCCCTGTACATGAATCTTCCTTTGCTCATCTCCCGGCGTTATTTGTTTGCCAAGCGCAGGACAAATGCCATCAACATCATCACCGGCATTTCGGTGTTGGGGGTAGCCATTGGTACGGCAGCGCTGGTGCTGGTACTCTCCGTTTTTAACGGATTTGAAGATCTGTTGTCAGATCTGTTCGGGCATTTCAATCCGGAATTGAAAATTACCGCTGCCAAAGGCAAGACGTTTGAGGCCGACAGCATTAAGCTGGAGCAGATTCGCGCATTACCCGGGGTGGAGGTGCTGAGCGAAACCCTGGAAGAAATTGCCTTTTTTGAACATCAGGGCTCGCAGGATTTCGGGGTGCTGAAGGGGGTAGATGATCAGTTCGCCAGGGTGAATGGCATTGATTCCGACACTACGCTCATCGAAGGAGAATACCTGCTTAAGGATGGGGAGCGCAACTGCCTGGTACTTGGCGCCGGCGTGCGCAACAAGTTGAGTGTTAATGTGGAAAATCCGCTGGCATCGGTGACGGTCTATATGCCGGAACAACAAACCGGGTTTCTGGACAAGCCCTTCAAAACCCGCCTGGCAAGTCCGGCCGGCACTTTTGCCATACAGCAGGAGTTCGACAACGAATACGTTCTCAGCAACATTGATTTTGTGCGCGAACTGTTGGAGGCGCCTCCCGGAACCGTTTCCGCCCTGGAAATCAAAGCCCGAAAGGGCGCCAAAATGCCTGAGTTGAAGTCGCAAATCCAGGCCATTTTAGGCGAAGGTTTTGTGATGAAAGACCGCTACGAGCAAAACGAAGCATTTTTCAAAGTCATGCAACTGGAAAAATGGATGGGTTTTGCCATCACCAGTTTGATGTTGCTGCTCATGGCTTTTAATACCGTAGGAGCGCTGTGGATGATCGTGCTCGACAAGCAGCGCGATATCAGCACCCTGAAAAGTATGGGCGCCACGGATGGCCTTGTCAGACGGATATTTTTGCTGGAAGGGATGCTGCTCACCTTACTGGGGATGGTGATCGGACTGGCCCTGGCCATCGTTTTGTACGTCATTCAGAAAGAATACGGCATTGTGACCATCCCGGAAGGGTTTTTGGTAGACAGCTATCCCATCGCCATGCGCGCCAGCGATTTTATTCCTATTACGCTTACGGTACTGGGCATTGGCCTGCTTGCCTCCCTGCTGCCGGCCCGCCGGGCCGTACAGGTGCCTGCGTTTTTGAGGGAAGAGTGAGGTTGTTTTCTCATAAATTATTTATTACCGCAGAGATGCGGAGACGCAGAGGGCCAAATCTCCGCGCCTCCGCATCTCTGCGGTTATTAGACAAGCTCTTCACTCATCTACTCTAAAAAATCATATTATACTTCAGCAAAAACCCTCCTGTATACGCCGGCTTAAGGCCCAGGAATGGCGAAATGGCATCCGGAGCAGTGCCTTCGGGTACTTTTCTCACTTGTACCAGGGTAAAGTGATCGTAGAACAAGTCGCCGAACAGGCCGAGTGCCAGGCCTTTGAAGATCTGGATATCAAGGGCGTTTTGCCACAGCACATTTCCGTTCAAATTTTGGCGATAGTCTGCAAACCAGGCCAGTTTGGAGCTGATGGCTACGCGGTCTTTGAACAGCTTATTGGTATAAGCAGCTTTGAGCGAGTAGCCCAGCTGGAACCGATTGTTTTTTCCTTCTTCGTTGCCCAGTGGTTGCCCGGTGAGGGCTGCAAGGGTATCGTTACCTACGTAGATCAGGTTAAAGCTGGCAGGAGAGAGGAAGAAGGAGAGGTTCTTGGTAGGACGGTAGTCAAGACCGGGGGCAATGGCAAAACGGGCCGGAGAAAGGAATTCCGACAGCAGTTCTGTTTTGTTTCCCTTGATAACATTGCCGGCATAGGTGGGGAGCAATTGCGACTCGGCGGTAGCATCCAGTGCGGCAAAGAGTTTGTCTTTGTGAATATTGTAGCCAAAGCGTGAGCCCAGGCGCAGGATGTCGAGGTTTTTCTGGAAGGGGTTATCGGTTCCGTCGGTTTTGGTTTTGGGGCCGATGCGCTGGGCTGCAAGTTGAAGGGTTCCGCTGTTGTTCCAGAAGTATTTGCTTTGCTTGTTGTTGGCAAAGAGGTTTACCATACCTCCGAAACCGATGCGGTTGTCGCCGGCGCCCAAACGGGGGTTTCCGAGGAAGGTTCCTGCAAGGTCAAGGCCAAGGCTGCCGCCAAAACCCCAGCCGAGTTTTTCTTCCGGAGCAGGCGCGGGTGCTTGCGCACAAAGCATTTGAAAGCCGAGAAAGACGCGTAAAAGGGTGGATAATGATTTCATGATGGAAAAAGATTAAGGTGATGGGTAAAAAAAGTCGCCTTGCAGGGATCATCACTGCAAGGCGAGCTTGCCGCAATTGACGGCACAAAAATGATAAGTTTAATTCAACGAAGCACGTTAAAACGTCTGAAATTCCGGAGAAAACATAATGTGGTTGATCAAACGTTCCAGCGGGATCTTCACTTCCGTCTGATTGTTGGTGGCTATGTAATTCTCCCATTCATACGTCCAGTCGTACGGAGGAAGGCCATCGAGGAATATCGTATCGTAAAAGTAATTGAACCGGTCATTATCAACATCTGCCGGCAGAAGGTAGTCCAGCAAGTCTTTTACCAGTTCGTACGGGTTGGAAGGATCCAGGGTGACCCCGCTGTACCGGATCCAGGGCACAATGTCCAGTTTGACGCCTATAGAACTGTTGGGAGAGCCACCCACCACCCGCTTTCCGGTGAGCAGCATCTGGGGCAGCTTGTATCTGGAAATAATGGACGTAGAACTGAACCAGTGCCGGTTGAACTCCGGCGCCTGATGGTAGCCACTGTAACCAGCTACATCGGGGGGGTAAAAGAGATTGAGGTTGGCAAGCCCTAACATGCGTTCATAAACGCCGGAATAGTAGAACGTACCGTAGTGCTTGGCATTCTCAGTATAGGGACTTGGAATGGTAATGTCGAAAAACGAAATGGACTGCAAGGCTTGTTCCAGCGGAGAGCGAATCAGTCCGCCGATGATCTCGTCGGCATTGGCGGAGTCGTCCATGTCGAAGAAATGCTGGCTTTTGAACAACTTGCGCAGCACCGGCACGATTTCGTAGTTGTTGGCCATCAGGGTATCTGCCAGGGGCTGAATGATGTCCTGCTCGATTTCCTGATTGATGTTGGAGTGTACGAAATAGCGGTACAGCCTGCGCACAAAATTCCGGGCGGTTTCAGGTTGGGCGTACACCATGTTCATGATGGCATCCAGCTCGGTGTACATGCCTGCTACATTAGTTCCACCCTGAATAACAGTATTCTGGAATTTGCTGCTAAAGGTCTTGTTGCCGGTATCGTGACGGGAAAGGGTAGCGTTTCCGCGCGGGATATTGGTTTCAGGATCCACCACGCTGCGGTTGGTGATGGTGCGCCAGCCGGTGAATACCCGGGCTGCCTGAACAATATCGTCTTCGGTGTAATGGGTGTAATCGCCAGGTCCAATCTGAGGGCCTTTGCCGATGGTGAATAGTTCAAAAAACTCCCGGGCAAAGTTCTCATTCGGGCTGTTTTTGGAATTCTGGTGCCCGTTGAGATAGATGAGCATGGTATTGTCGGCCACCATTTTGGTCACCAGCTTTTTCAGATTGCCCAGACAGCCCCAGCGGAGCAGCCGCAAATAATCGAAGAAGGTGGCGTGGTTCAGAGTCAGGATCGTAGTGGCCAGGTACTGATGGAAAAAGAAGGTCATACGGTGGCCAATACCAGTGTCTTCCAGCGCTTCATTCAGCCACCAACCAATGACCCTTTGCCGGTAGGCAAATTCCAGATTGGTATCGTAAGCAG
>JADZFI010000247.1 GCA_020850025.1 Saprospiraceae bacterium | reverse complement strand
TAATATTTTACCGCAGAGGCGCGGAGACACAGAGTATCAAAAACTCTGCGCCTCTGCGCCTTTTTATTTACAGGCTCTATTGTATATTTATTACTTGATTCCACCAATAAGTGGTAAAGTCAACGAGTATTGCCTCTCTTTTTAGTATAAAACGTATAAGAAATAAAGCCCGATATACAGTGCAAGCACAAAGAATACAGGAATAGTTGTCAATAAACTTAGAATAGCTGCCCATTTGTTTTTTCGGCCTTTTTTCAGGCCTTTTATGCCAAAAACAAGTGCAACTATGGCACAGGCGAGGCTCAGGAAGAAAAATAGTCCAAAAAACCAATAGATAAAAATTAAAAGAAATATAAAACTCGTGGCGCCAAACAGCAATCCCCAAAAACCATAATGATGTTCATTAATTCTGGCCCCATTCCCGAATTTGCCCACTTTTTTGAGCAACCACCGGGTACCAAAGTGTTTTTGACCCAGGATTTTAGGTGTTCTCTTTGTATCCCGGCTGTATTCAGTGGTTGATTTGCCCCGAAAGTGAACACCGGGCGGAGTGGAAGTTTCAGCTGTTGCAGGAGATAACAGACTAACAAAGAACAATAGATGGAGAAAGATAAGTTTAGGCATAGGTGTATTGTTTTAATAAGCAAACGCCCGGCAGGGACATTTCGCTGCCGGGCGTTTGGTCCGGGATTTGCACTTTCACCCCGTCACCGGAAACAGCCACTCGTACATGGGCTTGAATTCCCGCGCCCAAAACGTTTCGGAATGGCGACCTCTGTCGCGGGCTACCACCCGGATTTCTGCATCGCTGTATCCGTGGTTTTTCAGAGACCAGTAGGTCTTTTCCAGCATGGGCAGCATGGTGCGGGTTTCGGTTTTGCTGCCGCCAACATAGATCCGGCTTTTAAGCTGTTGGTTGCCGGCCAATTCCAGCACCTGAGGATTGAACCAGAAAGACGGCGATAAAGCGCCTATTTTTCCAAAAACATGAGGGTATTGTATGCCGGCGTAGAAGGCTATCAAGCCGCCAAGCGAAGAGCCAACCATGCCCGTGGCTTCCCGGTGCGACCAGGTTCGGTATTCCTGATCAATAAAGGGCTTCAGGGTGTGTACCAGAAATTGCAGGTACGCGTCGCCCTGTCCACCTTGTTTCCCGCGCCGGAAGGGGGCATATTCATGACTACGATTAATGCCGCCATGATCTATCCCGACCAGAATGGCCTGGCGCTTCAGGGGTTGATGGGCCATGAATTCCCGGAGTCGCCAATGCCGGAAGGCAGCAGTGGCCGGGTCGAACAGGTTCTGGCCGTCCTTCAGGTAAATAACCGGGAAGCGTCGGGCAGGTTCTTTCCAATAGTTTTTAGGCAGCAGCACCCGAATGGCACGCTGTCGGTTGAGCTGCGGAATGTGAAAGGGGTAGTGGACTTGAAGCAGATTTGGAGGCGGGACGGATTTGGGGGGCATTGAGGTTGATAAAAGGTAGGAACATGAAACAGTTGGTCACAACCGTTGGTTCAAGGTTTTTGGGGAAATGGCGCCACGCTTCTGGACATTTTGGGTTCACATCTGCCCCAAATACGCCATCACGCTAAACCTCTTTTCCACCCGTATCAGCGGCTCGATGAGTGCCAGACAGCTGTCCAGGTCGCGATAGCAGAACGGCGCGTCTGTTTTGATGCTTTCATTGGCAATCATTTCCGGGATATAAATGTTCTCCCTCAAGGCATCGTAATCAAAATCTGCCGCAAATGCCTTGGCCTCAGCTCTCGACATCACCCTGCCGGTACCGTGGCAGAGGGATTGGAAGGTGTCTGCCACGGCATCGGTGGCAGATACCAGCACAACATCGCCATTCATGTTGGAGGGTACCACTGTTTGTTCTCCGGGCAAAACTTTTACTGCGCCTTTTCGGATGATGACGCCGTTTGCGGTGTGTTCAAAATGGTTGTGGTTTTTATCCAGCACAAGGTTGAGTCGACCGAAATATTTCTCCAGGATATGGAAAATGGCATAGCGGTTGTCTTTGGCCCAGGCGCACACATCGTAGAACTTGGCGTCAAATTTCCGGGGTTGATCCACCAGGTCGTCCACCAGCCTGGATTCATTGCGGGAGCCGGTGTGGATGAGGAAATAGAGTTTGTCGTCGGTATACGACTCCAGCGCATCCAGAAAGTGATTGCCGGAGCCGAGATCGCCGAGTTTGCCTTTGTTAGCCTGTATATCGTAATAGATCTGATCCCAGAGCTCGTTTTTGAAATCGGCGCGATTCAGATTGGCCTCACAAAGCAGCATCCCGCAGCCACAATCCGAAATGGCAAATTTCCGCCAGTTTTCCTGACGGGTAAACACCACCGTTCCGGTAGGCAGGGGCGACTTGCCCGGGCAGGCATCCGGGAAAAAGATCACCTTGTCGGCTTGCAGATCGTGCGGCAACCAGGAGTATACTTTGTTCAGCGGTTCTGCGGAGTAATTGATGATTTCCATGACGCGGACCTAACAGGATGGTGGGCGCTATAGTTCCACGTGGGATGACGCGGATTGTTATTTTGGATGCCGTGGATTTGTTGGAACACGGATGACGCGGATGCCACGGACTCCACGTGCCGCCATGCCGCACCCCTTCTGCGAAAATCTGCGGCAAATCCGCGAGATCCGCGGGAAAAATCTGTGTAAAATCTGTGCAAACAATCTGTGTAAAATCTGTGCGAAACAAAACACCCGGATTTATCTCATAGACTCCACGAGCCGCCATGCCGCAACCCTTTCTGCGAAAATCTGCGGGAAATCTGCGGAAAAAAACCACGGATCAGCCATTGCCACGGATTTTACATTCTCTTTCATTACCCCCTTAACTTAACGCAACACCGACACGCGCCGTATCCCGCTGCCTGTCTGGGTATTCAATCTCACCCAATACAACCCGGCAGGTAAATCGGCCACGGAAATCGTGCGGACGTTTCGCTCCCGCAGTATCAGAGCTCCGGTGCTGCTCCAAATTTCCACAGTGAACAACCGATCATCAAAATTGCCCAAAATACTCAACTCGTTTGTTGCCGGATTGGGCACAATCATCCACTGTTTCTCAGATAAAACCGACCCGGTGGAGACCGTGAAATATTCATACGGCTCCGACAAGGGCGACGGACATCCATTCTCATCCAGCACCTGCACCTGATAGGATCCGTCGAACATGGGATGATGCACCTGCTCTGTGGCTCCGCTAATGGGCGCACCGTAGAAAAACCACTGGTTATTGACCGGACTGGAAGAAATCAGCGAATCGCCGGAGGCCGTAATGGATGGTCGCGGGGCCAACGGAAAGACCACGATCTCAAGGCTCCGTTCAATGGAATCTGTACCATCGTTTATTTCTACGAAATAAGTAGTGGTAGCATCGGGATTCACGAAAGGATTTGGCAAACTGGAAACAAAACCTGACGGTTCAGAACGCCATTGATAGTCATAAC
>JADZFI010000246.1 GCA_020850025.1 Saprospiraceae bacterium | reverse complement strand
TTCGTTTCCGCGCTGAGCAGTCTGGCAAGTTGAGCGAAATGCTCGGCGTGTCTGGCGCCATCACTCGCGCTGAAGCATACGGCGACGCTGGTCGCATGGGTGTAGCCTTCCGTTTCGACGGCAAGACTATCGCCGGTGTAGGCTTCGAGCTGTACCAGAACCAGCCGAACCCATTCGTTAACCGCACGTTCATCGGATTCTTCCTGCCAGAAGCAGCAGAAGCTACGTTGACTGTGTTCGACGAAACTGGCCGCGTAGTATACCAGCAGAAAGGTCAATTTGCCAAAGGTGAGAACACGATCGCTTTGGATCGCGCTCTGATCAACACCACCGGCATGTTGTACTACAAGTTGGAAACAGCTACCGACAGCGCTACGAAGAAGATGATTCAAGCGAAGTAATTCGTTTTGATACACTGTCGGGGTGGCTTCAAGTCACCCCGACAGTTACCATCGATCGATTTTACAAGCTCATACTTTAAAATCGGTTTTTGGGATGGCCTCTCTCCTGTACGAGGAGGGGGGCTTTTTTTTTACTGTGATTTATGTGATTTTTGTGATTTTTGTGATTAATGTGATTGAAACTTGTTGGTTTTTAGGGGATGATAAGATGTAAGATGAGTTTTTCACCAGCTTTGACCAGGCAAAAGAAGGTCTATCACTTTTGGGGTTAAAACCCCAATTAAGGGGTGTCCCGTAGACCCGGCGATAAATCGCCGGGTTAGTGAAATTCCAAGGCTATATTTGGAAGGCACGAGGGAGACACTAAGGCGCGAAGGCATTAAGGAACGATGGCTCCAAAACACTAAAACACCAAAACACCAAAACACCAACGCACCAGCAGTCACATCTGGAGATAGTGCCGATCCAGCCAGGTGAGGAAGGGATCCTTTTTTCTGCGGGCCAGGGGGGCGGTGTCGCCGTTGGTGAGATGTATGAGTTGGACGTCTCCGTTTTGTACGCTTTTTACGTATTGCAGATTGATGATATGCGACTGGTGTACGCGGTAGAAGAACCTGGCAGGTAAAATATCTTCAAAGTGTTTGAGTGGTTTGGCAACCACTATTTTCTCGCCACTTATCAGGTTGACGGTGGAATAATTGCCGTCTCCTTCAAGGTGGACGATATCCGACACCTGAACAATGTGCTGCATGCCTGCAGTTTTCAGGATTATGGTATTGAATTTCATCTGCTGAGCGCTATCGGCGCCTCTGGATGGCTTCAATTCTCTCAATGGGCTCCGCACATCAAGCCGCTCCATCAGATCCAGAAGGCCTTTTTCTGAAACGGGTTTGATCAGGTAATCAAATGCGTGGTAGCGGAATGCCCTGAGTGCATAGTGCTCGTCAGGAGCGAGAAAAACGAGAGGAAAGCCTGGTTCGCCCACTTGCTCCAGAACTTCGAAAATGTTTCCATCGAGCAAATGGACATTGCAAAATGCCAGGTTTAAGTCCGGCTTCTGAATACATTCTAAGGCATCATTCAGCAGGAAGGAAGTGTAACGAATATTCACTTCCGGACTAAGTCTGTTGATCAGAGAGATGAACTGATCGGAATCCTGCTTTTCCCGCTCAAATACAGCGGCGTTCCACAATTGCTTGGTCATTTTGAGTGGCTTAATACTATAGGTTAAAAAACCATGCTTACCAGCAGCGCTTATCCGCACGCGGCGGATAGCTGCTCAATAAAGAATCTGTCAATACAGTAGGCCTGATCAGGAAAACCGTACGGTTAAAACATATTCACACGACTTACAAAAAACTATCCTGGTCGTTTCAGCCCTACCCAACTGCACAAATCATTGAACAAAAAAATTACGACGGCATACACCGAAAAAAATTGCACCTAGGATCTTTCAATCCGCCTGGGTTTACCAAAGAAAAACTAAAAACAGAAGCTATAAAGAGAAGCCAAATAGTATATGTGTTTGTTCATGGTAATTGGCCTCTCAACCGGATTAAAGAAGATGACTAATCATCTGTTATGAAATAAATGGCCGTAATCTACAGGCGAAGTTACTGTCAAACTCTTGGAAATTGCTTATGTAGATTTGACAATTGCGAGATTATACGCCGAATTTACGCTAAAAGACTCCGAATTTACAATCAATAATACTGAAACACACTCCTTATCTACCTTTAAACAACCTTTTTACCGACCGGCAATACGTCTCAACTCCCCGCATCAGGTTCGATTTCTGAGCGTATCTGCTTTCCTTTATCTCATGAATTGCCTGTAAGCCATGATGAAAATCCAACTGTTGCTTGCCTTCGGTTTGTGCTCAAGCCTCTTGTCTGCCCAATCCATTCTGGATGTCGGGATATTTAATGTGCCGACTGACAGCAGTGTGCTGGAAATCCGGATCAGACCCAGCGAAACAGTGGTGCAAGGCGCCTATACAGCAGGCGTTTTCACCGTGAGACACCTGGCCTCTTATGGCGCCAATATGACGGCTCCTTCCGTTTTGAACAATCCGCTGTACCGCTACAGCCTGGTCAATCAGGGGACTGACGGCGCCTACAAATATTACAGCTTTTCATTCGTGTCTCCATCAACGGTGAACTGGACCTCCGGACAGGAATATCCTATTGCGAGGGTAAAAGTGACCTCCGACTGCCAACAACCAAACGCAGTTTTTGAAATCATCAACAATGCCTGGACCCTTGCCAACAACGGAAATGTATATCAGGAATTGAACGGGCTGGAATCGCAGGACAGTATTTATCAACCCACTGTGACAACCGTGCTGGGTGGAACCATGGTGGATACCATTCCTCCAACCCTTACCTGTACAACCAACAAGCAGGTTTCCTGCGATACCAATCAGTGCAGCTATACCCATTCGGGAATTGCCTGGAACGCAATCGGCAGCGATAATTGCTCCGGTGTAACCTTTACCTATTTTCTCAGCGGAGCTACCCTCGACACCCTCGGTACGCTGGATCAGGCACTGTTTCAAACCGGGATCACCGATATTATGGTCGTTGGCGCAGATGGCGCCGGCCTGACTGATACCTGTATGTTTCAGGTAACCGTAGCCGATACTCAGTCGCCCACGCTGACAGCACCCGCCAATATTACGGTAAGCCCGAACACCGCAACCTGCTCGGCCGGCGGGGTACAGCTGGGTAATGCGACGGCTTCCGACAATTGCCCGGGCGTACAGGTAACCAGCAATGCTCCTGCCGTTTTTCCATCCGGCCAGACAGTGGTGATTTGGACCGCTACCGACGCAGCGGGATTGACCACTACTGCTACTCAGACAGTACTGGTACAGTCCGGCCTGTCTGCAAGCGGCCTGCAGTTGTCGACCGTTTCGGCCTGCGCATCCGATTCTGTCTCGGTGGCATTTGCCATTCAGGGCGGAACAGCGCCTTA
>JADZFI010000245.1 GCA_020850025.1 Saprospiraceae bacterium | reverse complement strand
GTACCGGTTCAACACACTCCTGATATCTTTACCCAGTTTAGAAAAGAAACAGAGAGCATCACACCGGTTAGAGAGCCCCTGCCCTCCCCCACCGGCATGCCTCCGGTTCCGGCTGATCTGGAAATTGGCGATTTGCCCAAACTTGAAGATTTTGGGTATGAAACGCCCCGGCAGGACGAAAGAGCAGTCCTGGAGTTCCGCGGCGGTGAAACGGAGGGTTTGAAGCGTTTGCGCCATTATTTTTGGGAAAAAGACCTGGTTTCGCACTACAAAGAAACCCGAAATGGCTTGATAGGGGCAGACTATTCCTCCAAATTCTCCCCCTGGCTGGCTCAAGGCTGCCTGTCGCCCAAAATGGTTTACCACGAATTGAAACGATACGAACGGGAACGGGTCAGCAATGAAAGTACCTACTGGCTATTCTTCGAATTGCTGTGGCGCGACTTTTTCAGATTGATGGGCAAGAAGTACGGGAACCGGATCTTTCAAAAAGGCGGAGCGCAGGGAAAGGATTTGCGGCATTTGAAGAACAACCGCGAAATGTTTCAAATCTGGTCGGAGGGCAACACGGGGGTACCTTTTATCGACGCCAACATGCGCGAACTTGATGCCACCGGCTGGATGAGCAACCGGGGCCGACAGAATGTAGCGTCATTTCTGGTTCGGGACCTGAAGGTGAACTGGCAAATGGGCGCTGAATATTTTGAAAGTCAGCTGATTGATTACGACCCTTGCAGCAACTGGGGCAACTGGAACTATGTTGCAGGCGTGGGTAGCGACCCCAGAGAAGACCGCTATTTCAATATCCTGACCCAGGCCAAAAACTATGATGCACACGGGGAATATGTAAAAATATGGTGTCCGGAACTGGCCCCGATATCTGCAGAGAAGATACACCGTCCGGATTTACTCTCGACACAGGAGAGAAATGGCTATCCAAAAGCCGTTGTCAGAATTGACAAATGGGTTCATTGAGAGCAATCACCCCAGGCAATAAAAAAACCTGGAGTCATCCCGAAAATTCGGAATGACTCCAGGAGCAAGCATCAGAGAGAATGCTGAGTTTAATGATCAGTATTCCGTATCGTCAGCAATATCATTTTCCTCCTCATCGCGGCGACGCGTGACAATGATGTGATCATCTTCGTCAGATTGACCATCATCGAGATCGTCATCGTCCTCGCCGGCGCCATCGAACTCGTCATCCACTTCTACTTCTACTTCTGCGAGTTCCTCTTTCAGGTGACCATCATCATCAAAATCGTCATCGTCCTTGACGATGCGTTTTGCCTCCATGACCGTCATACGGATCAGGTAGTAGGTATCATCTGTCTCAAATGGGAGCGCTGACACCTTTTTCCCTTCCTTGTCGTTGTAAGACACAAGGTTATCGGCATAACCGGTAGGGTATTTTTGTTTTATTTGCCGGATGATCTCCTCCGGGAGAGCATCATAATCTTTGACGACGCGTTTCTTAGCCAAGGTCAGGGTGTGTTTTTGGTTTTGGATAACAGCAGGTTGCCTGCTGCATTCAAGTGCGGCAAATTTATGGGGCAGTTTTTCAAACGCGCAAATTTTTTTTGCAAGAAAAGCTGATGACGAACTCCTTATTTTTGGGCATCCGTTTCTCCAGCAGGTTCATTTATCTTTGACACGATCTATTTAGCCACTTTTCATGCGCTTTTTTAGCACTTTTACTGCCTTGTTTTTCTATTGGTTGACACCCGTTCAATCTCAGGTAAATCTTCTTTTCGAGGATTTTAACAGTTGCAGCCTGCCTGCCGGTTGGGAGGTACAAAGTACGGGCAATCAAAATACGGTATGGTACGTGGGCGATGCAATCCAAAACAACAACAACAATGGCCAGAGCATGAATGGCTCCTGCTTTCTTTTTATTGACGATGATGCCACCGGCGATCAGACTCCGGGTTACGTGCTGGAATTCATTTCTCCTGTATTTGATGCAAGTCAATATCCCACCCTGGAATTATCTGTGGATGTGCATTATCGCGACTGGAATCAGGCAGAGGAAAGTTTTGAGGTGCTGCTCACGGACGGCGCTACGGAAACCCTCATCCGGAAATATGACAAATTCCGCAGCACCGGCTCCAACCTGTATGAATTTGAAACCCTGGTATTCGATCTTTCCCTGCTAACCAAGAGTCCGACGGCGCGCATTATTTTTCGTTACAATGATGCCGGTGGCTACAACTGGTGGGCAGGTATTGACAATTTTTCCATCACCGGCAAAGGCCAGGGGGTGAATGTCATTGCAGAGTCCTTTAACAATTGTCAAAAACCTGCAGGCTGGGAAACGCAGGTGCTCACAGGAGATCATGACTGGACTTTTGGGTTGATTGAACAAGGCGGCGCATTGAGTGGCAGCAATTCCATGGACGGTACCTGTTTTGTTTTTTTCGACGACGATTTTATCGGGCAGGCGGCGCCATTTTCCATCATCAGACTGGCTACCCCCTGGTTCGACGGTTCACAGTACAGCCAGTTTACACTGGAATTTGATGCCATTTTGCGTTATCATTCCGAAAAAATGGCGGCTATTGTGCAGCATGAAGATGGGCAGGAGTTTATCGTCGCCGAATCGCAGGGCAGCATTGGCGGACCTTTTTTTAACCAATACCAGCATATTCTACTCGATTTATCGCCCTACCGGTCTTCCCAGATGCGCATCATCTTTGAATACGATGACGGGCACAGCTGGGCCTGGTGGGCCGGCCTGGATAACGTAAAAATCACAGGTAATGGCGTTGCCAATGATATTTGTCTGAACGCCCGGACACTGCTGACCGGACAAACCTGTGTGCCGGAGAGCAACCAAAATGCCTTGCTCGACGGAGCACAGCCTTCCTGTGTAACAAAGAGCAGTGGCGGCCTGTGGTATTCCTGGGCGGCCGATTTCACCGGCACCTCCCGACTGACTACCAACGCCAGGTTCAATGACGTGGTGGAGATTTTCACAGGTGATTGTTCCAGCCCGGTGTTATTGACATGCCACAACCGCGATGAACATGGTTTTACCGGTGAAACCACTTATTTTCAGGCGGTGTCGGGAACAAACTACCTGATAAGGGTCAGCGGCCAGGAAGAAGGTTTTGGTCGCTCGAGGGGCAATTTGTGCGTTCAGCTCGAAAAAGTGGATCAGCCCCCCCACTTGCCTGTAAACGATGATTGTGCTCAAGCTACCTTGCTGACTCCCGGAACAGCCTGTGCAGCGGACAGTAATCGCTATGCCGGTACTTCTGCAGCGTTGCCCAGGTATAACCTGCTGGCACGGCATGATGTCTGGTATCGGTTTACAGCACCCGATCTGCCGGCGGGTTCGTATCTGGAATTTAGAAGCCACGCCAATTTTTCCGACATCATCACCCTGTATTCCGGCCCCTGCGATCAGCTTCAGGAGCTTAACACCAACCATAAGGGGCAAACACTGGCTTGTACCGGTTTGAGCGTTGGCCAGGATTACTATATTCAGGTTGCCGGCACCTTTGCCACCATTGAGGGCGAGCTTTGCCCTGAGTTGGCAATAAAAAGCCCGGACGCTCCGCCGAATGATCATTGCCAGGATGCAGTTGCACTCATATTGGGCGGTAATTGCCAAGCAGGTACGAATATTAACGCCGGATTTTCCGGCTGGGCACCGCCCTGCGTACCCATTGTCGGACATGATGTATGGTACAAATTCCAGGCTCCGGCCTCCGGGTCTGTCAGGTTGAACACCGGGGCCGATTTTCCGCATATCCTGGCGGTATGGAAGGGGAACTGCAACGCACTCGAACCGGTGTTTTGTCGGGCAAACCCGCTTCGGTGTGACGGTTTTGTCAGTCTCGGCGCCCTTTCAGCCGGCGAAACCTATTACCTGCAAATAGCGTCTTCCGGATACAACAGTGCGTCTGGCGTTGCTACCGGCACTTATTGTATTCAGTTACTCGACGGCGCAGAACCGGCGCCGTTTGAACCCATGGTG
>JADZFI010000244.1 GCA_020850025.1 Saprospiraceae bacterium | reverse complement strand
TGTGCTTCGCGACTACCCCAAGGCTATTGAATATTACGAACGTGCGCTCCAGCTGAGTGAAAAGGAGGGCAACCAACAAAACGTGGCCGGCAACTTATCCAACCTGGGGAATGTGTACACCCAGCAAAAGGACTTTGCCCGGGCTCTGGAGTACAAACAGCGCGCCTTGCAGTTGTATGAAAAACTGGGCAACCAGTCGGGAGTAGCCACCAATTTGGGAAATATTGGCAATGTGTACCGACAGATGGAAGATATCCTCCCGGAAGAGGTGGCGGAAGAGTTGAAAGTTCAGGGGCAGACGATGGCCCGACATTTTGAAAGTGTAACCGTCTTGTTCACCGACTTTGTCAATTTCACCCAAAAGTCAGAAGAATTGGGGCCGCAGGAGCTGGTCAATACCCTGCACCGGCATTTTCGGGTGTTTGACGATATCATGGAAAAATTTGGCCTGGAAAAGATCAAAACCATAGGTGATGCCTATATGGCGGTGTCGGGCTTGCCGGTTCCTTGTGCTGACCATGCGCAGCGCGCCGCCAAAGCCGCCCTGGAGATCAGGGACTATATTCAAAGAAACCTGGAAAATGACCCCTCCGATTTTCAAATCCGGATAGGTATGCACAGCGGTCCGGTGGTAGCGGGTATCGTCGGGGTGAAGAAATTTGCCTATGATGTTTGGGGGGATACGGTAAACACCGCTGCACGAATGGAGCACGGCAGCGAACCCGGAAAAATAAATGTCAGTGGTATCACCTGCGGGCTTCTGGGCGATACCTTTGTTTTTGAATCCAGAGGAACCATTGAGGCCAAGCATAAAGGCGCTTTGGAAATGTTTTTCCTGTTAAAGTAGCCACTCACCTGCATTTTAGCATAATTTCTGTCAAATGGAACGCTACGGTAAGGTTTTACTCATTGCAATACCGTTTTTCATCTCCCTGATTATTGTGGAGAAAATCTACGGCATGTGGAAAGGAGAGGATAAAACACCAATCATGGATATGGTGTCAAGTCTAATGTCTGGTCTGACCAATGCCGTCAAGGATGTGTTGGGGTTGAGCATTGCCCTCTTATCCTATTCCTGGATGGTTAGTCATTGGGCCATCATCCGGCCGGAGCCAAGCTGGTGGATGTACGTAGTTGCTTTTGTGGTGCTTGATTTTCAGGGATATTGGGTGCACCGCTGGGCGCACGAGATTAATTTTTTCTGGAACAAACACCTGATCCATCACAGCAGCGAGGAGTTTAATCTGCCCTGTGCCTTGCGGCAGAGCATTTCCTCTTTCGTTAACCTTTTTACCTTTTTCCTGCTGCCCGCAGCATTGTTGGGTATTCCGGCCCTCGTCATTGCTACTATTGCACCGCTCCACCTTTTTGCCCAATTCTGGTACCATACCCGCCACATTGGGCGTATGGGCATTTGGGAAAACATCATTGTGACGCCCTCTCATCACCGCGTTCATCATGCCATTAATCCGGAGTATATGGATAAGAACTACAGCCAGGTTTTTATCATTTGGGATAAACTGTTCGGAACCTTTCAGGAAGAGTTGCCCGATAAGCCTCCGGTTTACGGCATCACCCGACCAGCTTCAACCTGGAATCCGATCAAGATCAATTTTCAGCATTTCTGGTTGATGCTCAGGGACGCTCTATATGCCCGCGACTGGAAGGATAAGTTCCGGATCTGGTGGAAACCAACAGGCTGGCGTCCGGCCGATGTGGCAGAAAGGTTTCCAGTAAAGAAGATTGAGGACGTGTATCATTTTGCCAAATACAATCCCCCAAGTTCCCCTGCGTTGAGAGCCTGGGCAGTGATCCATCTCGCCATATTAATGACAATATCGGCCCACTTTTTCGGGCACATTGCTGAAATAGGCAGCCCGGGAATTTTCCTTTACGGATTCTTCCTGTTTGCCAGCGTGAACAGCATGGCTGAACTCGCCGATAGAAATCCTCACGCGCTGATCTACGATCTGGGCAGGGTAGGGCTGGGACTCGGAATTTTGTGGGTCCAGAATGACTGGTTCGGATTAAATGCCCTTATGCCTTTTGGCAGCCTGCTAATGGCCGGCTATCTGGTATTTTCCTTACTCATGACGGTTTATTTCGGACACTTTGATGCCACTGGAGATCAGGGTAAAATACCCTCCAGGCAAAGTGCTGATGCATAATGACTTTCTAAGAATTACAAACAAAGCAAGCTCAAACATGAAATTTTTTGGAACAACCCTTTTAACCATTTGTCTTTTAACCTCCATTATTGCCCAGGAATCAGATCCCAATAACTGGATGCAGTGTTATGGCTCTAATGTCGGCTTTGAAGTAGGAAACCGGTATTACTCTATGGTGTCCGACGCCAATTTGCGGGAAAAGCCGAACACCCAATCTGCTGTACTGACCAAACTGCCCATCGGCGCCTCTGTGGAAATGCTCAAGGTCGCTGGTGACTCCTTCACCCTTCGCGGAGTGACTTTGCCCTGGGTACAGGTGCGCACTTCCGTAGGTGGAAAATCTTTTACCGGTTATATCTGGGGAGGCTTTCTGGCGCTGGCCAGTATCCAAACGCCAAACGATGAATATACGCCCAATGCCGGCGTGCTTTACCTTACCGGGGTGGCTGCATACGATGAAGCCAAACATCTGCTGACGGTACAGGTACGGGCTGCAAAAGACGGCAAGGAGCTGTCCAAATGCGAGTTTACGACCAATGGCGACCTGTCCTACTACCCGGAATTTGCGGTGCGCTTCGAGCCGTTTCAGAAAGTTAAAGCAGTGTTGACGGTTAATTACTATTACCCGGCTTGCGGGTATCCAGCCGGCGATAACGTGCTTTTCTGGCTGGAAAACAATCAAATGGTGAAAGTGCTGGAAACAACCTCCATATCTGATGGCGGTGTTTTTTACAGCTCTGAAGATTACCTCATGCCGTCAGACAAAGGGGGCATTGGCGATCATATTCTGGTAGTTCGCGATCAGTCGGAGTTTGAAGAGCAGGGAGAAAACATGGTTCGTTCCTCCCAGAAGTACAGTCTCTCTCTGTACAAATGGAACGGAAGCAAACTCAGCAAACTCAAGGACTGGAAATAACAAGTCTATTGCCTGCGAAGCGTCCATCTTAGTCCCAGCAGTACCCTCTGCCGCTGAATAGGCGCGTAGTTGTAACTGGGGTCGAAAGTGTACCCGTTTGGATTGTTTACCTCAACCTGTCGGTCGAACGGATCGAAGGCACGCAGGATCACGTCTTCTCTGGGGAAAAACCCGAAAAGGTTCTTAACCCCGGCATACAGTTCCATGCCGTTTTTAAGGTTTTTGGTCACCTGAAGGTTGTGAATGGCATACCATGGCGATTGTGCCGGCCGGTAGTCGTTGGGAATCGTAGGCAGGTGCATGGGGCCCGACCAGTTTCCGGTGTAATCCAGCGACATTTTCCAGCGCGACAGCGGGATACTCAGGGCCCAGGTCCCGGAAAACGCCGGCGCAAAAAGCTGTGGGTTGCGCTTTCCGTCCTGTTGTTGAAATACTCGTAAAAATGTGGCTCCGGTGATTAGTTTAATGCCATTTTTTGCGTTAAAATCGAGGTTTATGGAGCCGCCTGATGAAACGGCATGTCCATTCAGGTTTCGGTAAATGATCTGCTGGGCATTGGTGGTGTAGTCGGGCAAAATCTGGTTGTGGAAATAAGTGTAAAACACGGAAGCATCCACACCAATGAATCCAATGAACCTGGGGAAAAACTTCTGCACGTAATTAAGGTTGGCATTCCAGGAGCGCTCCGGTTGAAGTTGTTCGGCAATGACTACCTCACGGGCCCCGCTGAGCGCAGCATGATCCTCGGTGAATATGTTGGCCACCCGGTATCCTGAACCACCAGTTAGCCGGACAATATGCATAGGGTCCGGGCTCCATTTCCAACTTACCCGAGGCGTCCATATCTGTCCGTGAGCCGAATTCCAGTCAAACCTGAGTCCCGTGAGCAGGAGGTTCTTCTCGTTCAAAGTCCATTCATCCTGAAGAAATACCCCCGGCAGCCAGGTCAGAGCAGTATTGTTCCCGCTGCCATCAGGAAGGGCGGTGGCCGGGGTATTGTCATCGTACGCAGTAAACCGCATGCTCAGGCCGGTCAATAATTCGTGGCGTTTATGCCAGTTGGTGTTCCTGACCAGCTGGGCAAACCCAACCTGCTGCAAACCTGTGTACGGAGTATTGCCGTAGTAAGAATCCTGATGATGCAAATTGTAGGAAACATCCAGCGTCACCGGATTTCCAGGCAATGGAAGTTGATACTTGCCCAATACCTCTACCCGGCGGGTATAAATACTTTCTCCGTAAATGCTGTCGGTTCCTCTCCATTCCGGCGTCCATTGCATTTCTCCACCCCAGCGATTCTCGTTAACCAACCTGACCGCCAGGGATGCCGCCCGATTGTTTTTCCGTTGAAAACTCCATTTATTGAACAGGGAGATCCTGTTTTGCAGTGTGAGGTCTGTAAAATTATCCTGATTGATATCCAGGCGATTGTTCATTCGGAAAACGTTTACGCCTACCAGCGTGCGCGCTTTTTTCCAGCCTGCGGTTACAGCGCCGTCCAGGTTGAACTCACCGATATGCGTGCCGAACATATCCAGCGAAACCACCGGCGCCGTGAGCACATTTTTGGTAATAACATTTATCATGCCCCCCACCGCTTCCGAACCATACAAAGTGCTGGCGGGGCCTTTGGCGATTTCAATGCGCTCTATCATGCCATTGGGGATGCCGGTCAGGCCATATACCGTGGAAAGGCCGCTCACAATA
>JADZFI010000243.1 GCA_020850025.1 Saprospiraceae bacterium | reverse complement strand
GTACCTATGCTTCTTACCACGTTCTTTACGGTAATCGTGTTCGTGTTCGAACGCTTTATTACCCTGAACAAAGCTCAGGGCGCCGGTAATATTGACGCATTCGTGCGCAGCATCAAAGGCCTCCTCGACCGCGGCGATCTTAATGGCGCCGTTGCAGCTTGCGACAAACAAAAAGGCGCTGTAGCCAACGTAGTTCGCGCCGGTTTGCACAAGTACGCCGAAATGGAGAAAATTTCGGGTATGGAAAAGGATGAAAAAGTAATTGCCATCCAAAAAGAAGTGGAAGAGGCCACGACCCTGGAGCTTCCAATGCTCGAAAAAAACCTGAACATCCTGGCAACGGTTGCCTCTGTTGCAACGCTTCTGGGTCTGTTCGGTACGGTATTGGGGATGATCCGTTCGTTCGCAGCTCTTGCTAACGCTGGCGCTCCGGACTCCACTGCTCTGGCAACCGGTATCTCTGAGGCACTTATCAATACCGCTCTCGGTATCGGTACCTCTGCCCTGGCCATCATTGCCTACAACTTCTTCACCAGCCGTATCGACTCCATGACTTACCGCATCGACGAGGCAGGTTACAGCCTGACTCAAACTTATGCGGCAAAAGGACACTAATTAGGGATGAGTAATGGGGCTCTGATGCCCGCATCAAAGCCCATAACGTTCAACATTCACACTCATAACTAAAAAGATATGCCAAAGAATAAGCCTAAACGGAGCGCGCCCTCGATCGACATGACGGCCATGTGCGACGTGGCTTTTCTCCTGCTGACTTTCTTTATGCTTACCGCTAAAGCCAAGCCGCAGGAGACCGTGGTCATCGATACGCCTTCGTCTATTTCCGAAACCAAACTGCCCGATGCCGGTACCCTCACCCTTATGGTGAATAAAGACGGCAAAGTATTCATGGATATGGCCGGTCAGCATACCCGCCTGAGCCTGATTGATGATGTCAACAGTCGCTATCAGCTTGGACTTAACGACCAGGAGAAAATGAAATTCGCCAACCTGGGCAGCTTCGGAGTACCTCGGAATCAACTCAAGAAATACATCAACCTGTCGCCAGCAGAACGCTCTGCCTACCCATCAGAAGGCATTCCTATTGATACCGCAGATATCAACAAAAGCGAACTGGCCGACTGGATTCACAATGCCCGCCTGGCTCAATTCCGTATGAAACAGGAAGGCAAAGTGAAAGAAGAGTATGTCATGATCGTAAAAGCGGACCAGAGTACCCCTTACCCGGCAGTACAAAAAGTGATCAATACGCTCACGGATATCAACGTGAACAAATTCAACCTGATCACCAGCATGGAAGGCGGTCCGAAGAAGGATTAATCAGTTTGTAATGTCTGCTCCTGTAGCTTGTTAGCCTGCAGAGCAATCAGCAAACTTATTTTTAACTACAAAAAAGCAACAGCGACATGGCTGAAATAGCACAAGACGGTGGTGGTGGTCATAAGAAAGGTGGTAAAGTCAGGTCCAAAAAAATGTCTACACGCGTCGACTTTACGCCGATGGTGGACTTGGGCTTCCTGCTTATTACCTTCTTCATGCTCACGACAACCCTCGCAAAGCCCAATATTATGGCGCTCGTGATGCCTGAAAAGGACATCAAAAAAGAGGACGTGGAGCCTGTAAAGGAATCCAAAGTGCTTACCCTGCTCTTGGGCGGCAACGATAAAGTCTATTGGTATGAAGGTATTACCGATGCAAAACTCGACTCCACTGATTATTCAGCGGAAGGATTGCGCCAGGTGATCCTGAATAAAATGGACAAAGTGAAAGCTCAGTTCGGCACAGAAACGTATAAAAAGAAGAACAAGGAAGGTGTGGAAGAAGAACGCACCGATGGTTCTTATATCAACGTTCTGATCAAGCCAACCAAGGATTCCCGTTACAAAAATCTGGTGGATGCGCTGGATGAAATGGCCATCTGCAAGGTGCGCTACTATGTGATCCTGGATGTCTCCGAACTCGAGGAGAAATTTATCAAGGATCCGGCCAGCGGCCTGAAGTTTAACGTGGACGAACAGGTGGAAGCAGCCACGAAATGATGGCTACTCCAAGAGCGTCAAATTTTTAACAGGAATAAAAATTAAAAACTATGGCAGAAGAAAAAAGCACAACCGTCTATCGGGATATGCTGGACATCATTTTTGCCGACCGAAATAAGGCTTACGGAGCTTATAAACTCCGCCGTGAATACCCCAAGTATCTCACAAGAGCTTTTCTGTTGGCAATGGGTCTGGTGGTGATCGTTTTTGCTGCACCCCTCATCATGCAGGCGGTTAGCGGAATGCTCCCGAAGGAAAAGCCGATAGATGTGGTGGCAGAACTCGGCCCTCCACCGGATATCGATCCAAATAACCCACCCCCACCTCCACCACCTCCTCCTCCAACACCGCCACCGCCCACGCGCTCAACGGTGAAATTCGTACCTCCCGTTGTTAAAAAAGACGAAGAGGTGCAGGAGGAAGAGCAAAAGGCGGTGGAGGAAATCCTCGACAAGAATGAGGACATCGGTACCGAAGACAAAAAAGGTAACGATGAAGCCCCACCGGCTATTGACGAAGCGCCGAGCCTCGACCCTGTGATCGAAGCGCCTAAGGTGGAAGAAAAGACCTATGAGATGTTCGACATCCAGAAGGAACCATCTTTCCCGGGCGGTCAGCAGGAAATGTACAAGTGGCTGGCCAAAAACGTGGAATACCCGGAAATGGCTAAGGAAGCCGGTATCTCCGGTCAGGCAGTAGTAACCTTCGTGGTGGGTAAAGATGGTAGCATCAAGGATGTAACTATCGTGAAAGACCCAGGCGGCGGTTGCGGTAAAGCCGTAAAAACTACGGTAGAAAAAATGCCGAAGTGGAGCCCGGGCGAAGCTAACGGCCATCCCGTAAAGGTGCGTTACACGCTTCCGTTCAAGTTCAAACTCGAGTAGCAGAACTCCGGTGAGGAGTCTATAAAGTTTAAAAAGCGGTGTCCCGGGTTCCGGGGCGCCGCTTTTTTAATATATTGAAAATAATTTGTTTGGTGGTTTTTTATTCTGGCTTTTGAATAAATATTTTTTTAAAAAAATTGACATGTTGCACGCCAAAAAAATATTTGTCTGCATCTATGTCAATAGAAATCATACTTAAAGGTTTTAACCGACCTCTTTCACCTTAACTTCTCCTATCATGAACAAGCAAGTATTCGTGTCGCACCGCGACATGCTGGACATCGTTTTTGCCAACCGAAACCGGGCTTATGGCGCCTACCAGCTGCGCCGGGAATACCCCGCTAATCTCCTGAAAGCCCTGGGACTGGGCCTGCTGCTGATGCTGGTGTTGTTGTTGGCGCCCAATATCATGGCGGCTATTGCCGGACTGAGGCCGGAGGAAAAGCCAGAAGAACCCTCGGATGGAGATCGAATCCTGACGAGAGTAGAAGTAAAACCTCCTCCTGCGATTAAAACGGCGCCTCCGCCCAAGGCCACTGTAGCGTATAAACCACCCGTGGTAGCGCCTGATCAGGAGGTAGACGAAAAGCCCGTGCAGGATGTTCAAGCCGTACTCGATGATGGCCGCGACATAGGTGGCCAAACTCTGGAGGGCCCGGAGGATACGCCGCTTACTCTGGATCCGCCCGGCAATGGCGCCACCGTCCTTGAGGTGCCTGTCCCTGCCGAAGACGATAATCCGGTAGATCCCTTCGTGGTGAGTCGCATGCCCAGCTTCCCCGGAGGCGAGGCCGAGATGTTTCGCTGGATTTCAAAACACATGCAATACCCTGAGCAAGCTCGAGAAACCGGCGTATCAGGCCCGGTAGTGCTGCAGTTCCTGGTAGCCAAAGACGGGTCCATTCAGGATATTCAAGTGGTAAAAACCCCGGCAGGCGGAGCCATCCTGGGCCGTGAAGCCGTCAGAGTAGTACAATCCATGCCCCGCTGGACCCCCGGCGAACATAACGGCAAACCGGTAAAGGTGAAGTTTACTTTGCCTTTGAGGTTTCACTTGCAGTAAACGCGCTTAGTTTCTGGGTTTTGTATTGTCGGGGTGACTGCCAGTCACCCCGACAATACAAAACTCAGAAACAACCAATGCCACATTTTTCACCGCCCGGGAATTCCCGTGCGGCTTTTTCATTTCTGAATTATCTTTCCGACCATATTCCTCATATTCCCCATATTCCCCATATTCCCCATATTCCCCACATTCATCACATTCTCCACATTAAAATTATGCTCTCCCGTCGCAAACTGCTCAAAACCCTGGGCGCCGCTACCGGCGCTGCCGTATTGACCGGATTTTCTTCTGAAGATACCGTTTATAAACTACCATTGCTCACAGCAGAAAACCCGGACTACCGCAAACTCGACCGGCCCATCACGGTAGTGACCATCGGCGCCGGCAACCGCGGTAATGTGTATGGCAATTACGCTCTTTCCCATCCGGATGAAATGGACATCGTAGGCGTGGCAGAACCGGTCCAGGTGCGCAACGACCGGTACACCCAAAAGCACAATATCCAGGCAGAAAACCGCTTCGATACCTGGGAGCGAGTGTTTGAAAAGCCTAAATTTGCCGACGCGGTGTTGATCACTACGCCGGATAATTTGCACTACGGCCCCTGCATGGCAGCCCTCAAGGCAGGTTATGATGTGCTGCTGGAAAAGCCTATATCACCCTCCGAAAAAGAATGTCGGGACATCCTGAATCTGGCCAAAAAAACCGGCCGGATTGTTGCGGTTTGCCACGTGCTTCGGTATGCTCCCTATTTTGAAAAACTGCGCGAACTGATGCACAACGGCTCCATTGGCGACATCGTGAGCGTGCAACACATGGAACCCATTGAGCACATCCACATGAGCCACAGCTATGTGCGCGGCAACTGGCACGACCGCAATGCCACCACGCCGATTATCCTGGCTAAAAGTTGCCACGACCTGGATATCCTCCGCTGGCTCATCAACAAGCCTTGCAAGAAAATAGTGGCCATGGGCGGTATCAGGTGGTTCCGAAAGGAAAATGCGCCTGCCGGAAGTACGCCGCGCTGCATGGATGGCTGTGCGGCAGAAAGTACCTGTCCATATTCCGCCATGAAAATCTACTACCGCCAACGCGGCTGGCTATACGTGTTTGACATGCCGGATGACAAATCCAAACACGGTGAGTACATTCTGGAAAAACTGCGCACCACCAATTACGGCCGCTGCGTGTACCACATGGATAATAACCAGGAAGACCATTATGTATCCACCATGGAATTTGAAGGAGGCGTAACGGCTGCATTCTCCATGGAAGCCTTCACTTCCTACGCAGGCAGGCGTACCCGCGTAATGGGCAGCATGGGCGATATCGTGGGCGATATGGACACCTTTACGGTAACCGATTTCCGAACCGGAAAAAGCACGGTGTACGACAATACCTCCGGCGACGGTCACGGCGGCGGCGACTGGCGTCTGGTGCGCAACTGGCTGCAGGCTGTTTCCCAGCGCAAACCGGAGCTGCTTACCTCCACCATTGATGCTTCCATAGAGAGCCATATCATGGGCTTTATGGCAGAAAAAAGCCGGAAAACGGGGAAAGTGGAGGGAGTGACTGTGTGAAGTTGACGCTAAGGACGCAAGATGAAAACCCAAAGAGGGCGCTGTGAGCTACCGGGTGTACTACTCCTGGACGCGAATAGCGCCCACCTTAGCTAATTAGCCTTGTGCTTTCAAAAAAGTTACGTTTGACTAATTCTGGCATAAACTGATTTTTTGATGAACATTCATGGGGGCTTTTAGTATATTTGCCATATGACCCCGAGTTATAGCAGTATTGATTGTGTTTTTCCCCGTATTTGTACCTGATTGTGTAAATCATGTGTTCCTCAATTAGGTCATCCGAACCGCAACGTCCTCGTAATTTTTAAACCTAATCCACATTTTTTTCCGGCACAACAAGATCATTGCCCATTTGCGTGTATCGTTTTTTGTATCCTTCCAATTTGCACATGGGGAGGGTTTAAAAGCTGTAGGCTTGCCCTGCAGTATGGTGGGGTAATTTAAAAATTAAGTAAAAAAAGAGGCAGCAGTTGGCGCTGCTGCCTCCGGATGCAAACCCCAAATGCTCCCGGTAGCACCGAAATGGCCGGGTAAAACAATCAGAGTAGGATCATTAAAATCAGTTCAAAAGTATGAAAAAATTAAGATTCGTAAATGATTATTCATTTCCTGAAGCCGGGTGCTGGTCATTTTTAAAGCCCATGATCTTCATCCTATCCTTTCTAAGTGGTGCTTTTTTACCATTGAATGCGCAAATCGGTTGCGATTTTTTTGGCTTCAAAACTATTTCCTGCGGCAAAGCCATCGTTTCTTTTTTGGGCGAGGAAGGGTTGCCTGCAAACCATTGGGATTTTGGCGACTTTAGTAGGAGGGCCTGAATTGTTTAGCGTAAGTCATGATTATCTCCCCAATCTTAATCCATTTAGTGCCCCCACAATAAAAGTCAGACATAGTATTGACGGTGTAAACTGGTGCGTTAAGGACTTAAGCGAGTTTCTTCCAGCTATATTGATCGGGAACGGTTGTGGGAGTCAGAATGTATTGAGCAATTTGGTAGCAAGCCAAATATTACCTGCCAATGAAGTAGT
>JADZFI010000242.1 GCA_020850025.1 Saprospiraceae bacterium | reverse complement strand
TATCACAAGCCAATGGAGCATATCCACTATGGCTTGGAATAGTATCTATTTGCAACTCGAAATTCATTTTAACAACAGAATCACTGAATTCAAAAGATTTGATTGACACAGTTTTCTGAACACTCTCGCCAAGCCGAACGTTCACCAACCCACTAAAACACTAAAACACCCCCACACTCAAACACTTGCAATGACGGATATTTCAATATTTACAAATTTGGGCAGCTCGGACACCTGCACGAGTTCGCGGGCAGGAGCGAATTCCGGTTTGAAGTACTCGCCATACACCGCGTTGATACGTCCGAAAAGGTGCATGTCTTTCACAAAAACCGTGGCTTTGAGCACTTTTTCCAGGCTGCTGCCGCCGGCTTCCAGGATGGCTTTGAGGTTTTTGAGCACCTGATGGGTTTCTGCCTCAATGTTGTCCAGCACCAGCTCGTTGGTAGCCGGGTCGATGGCGATTTGACCGGAAACAAACAACATGCCGTTCCAGCTGTTGGCCTGATTGTATGGCCCGATGGGCAGTGGAGCGTTGGGGGTATTGACGAGTTGTTTCATGATAGGAAGTTGATTTAACACAAACAAAAAAAGCCCCACACACCCCGGCCAGCGGGATTGGAGCCTCTTATGTGCCTGCTGAAAGAGGCAGGTTATTCTTCTGCTGCAGCACGGGCTGTACCCGGAATCAGCACCTGACCGCGATAGTACAGATCGCTATTCACTTTGTAAGCGTGGTGGAACATGTGAACTTCACCGGTGGTTTTGCAGGTGCCAAGGGTAGGCATTGCAGCGTGGTCGTGTGTGCGGCGTGCGCGCTTGCGGCGCTTGGAGTGCCGCCATTTTGGATTTGGCATGACGCTATTCAGTTATAGGCTGCTTTCGCAACCTTTTATGATTCAATTAGTTGTCGTTTTTCAAGTCTTTAAGGCCGTCCCAAACGGAACCGCCTGAAGGATCATCCTGGTCCGGGCTCAGATGCTTGAGCACTTCAAAATTGCAGGGCGGATTGGGGTCGTTCTCGCAATCGTAAGTGTTCGTGATCGGCAGGGCCAGCACTACGTACTCGTACAGATATTTGGCAACGTTGAAATCCGGGGCATCCCGGTGAAGGAAGATCACTTCCTCATCCTCGGTCTCCATGTCTTCATCGGCAAATTTCACGATCAGATGCTGTTCATCTTCCAGGGGAAGATGAATATTAGCAGTGCATCGATCGCATTCGGCGTGGATATAACCGCTCAGCACAAACTGAAGCAGCATCATATCGGGCCGTCTGTCGAGTTCCAGATCAAAATGAACTTTTCCGTCTTGAACGGGCGAACCCTCGAACTTAGCGAAAAACGCATTGTCAAGCTCAAACTTGTAATGATGTACCCCTATTTTTAACCCTTGTATCGGGAGGGAATACGTGACAAATGCGTCCATTGGCTCAGCAGTTTTTCAAAACGGGCGGCAAAGGTAGATCATTCTGTTTTTTTAAACAAGTGTTGAGGCAAACTTTTCTGAGTCTTACTGTTTAGAAGGCATAGCCAACTCCTCCACCAAAAACTTACCCGTCCAGCTTTCTTTTACCCTGGCTACTTCTTCCGGGGTGCCTTTTGCCACTATGTTGCCGCCCCGGAATCCGCCCTCGGGGCCTACATCCACAATGTAATCGGCCATTTTGATCACATCGAGGTTGTGTTCTATCACAATCACGGTGTTGCCCTTTTCCACCAGCTGGTTCAGCACCAGCAATAATTGGCGGATATCGTCGAAATGCAGACCCGTGGTGGGTTCATCGAGGATATAAATGGTTCTGCCGGTATCTTTTTTGGACAATTCCTCCGCCAGCTTCACCCGCTGGGCTTCGCCGCCGGAGAGGGTGGTAGCCTGCTGACCGAGGGTGATGTAGCCCAGACCCACATCCTGCAGGGTTTTGATTTTCCGGTAAATGGACGGAATAGGCTCGAAAAACTCCGCCGCCTCCTGGATGGTCATGTCCAGCACATCTGAAATAGACTTGCCCTTGTACAGCACTTCCAGGGTTTCGCGGTTGTAGCGCCGACCCTGGCAGCGTTCGCAGTGTACCTGAACATCCGGCAGGAAATTCATTTCAATGGTGCGCAAACCGGCGCCCTCGCACACTTCGCAGCGACCACCCTTCACATTGAAGGAGAATCGTCCGTTGGCATAGCCGCGAATTTTGGCCTCGGGCGTTTCCGCAAAGAGCTTGCGGATATCGCCGAAAACATTGGTGTAGGTGGCAGGGTTGGAGCGCGGGGTGCGACCAATAGGACTTTGATCAATTTCTATGACCTTGTCCAGGTGTTCCAGCCCATTGATCTTCTCGTACTTGAGCGGACGCTTCAAGCTGTTGTAAAAATGGCTCTGAAGGATAGGGTAAAGGGTTTCGTTCACCAAAGAGCTCTTACCGGAACCACTCACGCCGGTAATACAGGTGAACGTGCCCAGCGGAATGCGCAGGGTGGTGTTTTTCAGGTTGTGCCCGGTGCAGCCCTCCAGTTCCAGCCATTTGCCATTGCCCGGCCGACGCGCCGGAATATCGAGCTTGGCTCGGCCTGCGAGATAATCGGAAGTGGCTGTGGGGTTTTTCAGAAAATCTGCCGGTTTGCCGATGTCTACAATCTGTCCGCCGTGTTTGCCCGCGCCCGGCCCCAGATCAATGAGGTAATCGGATTCGAGCATGATGTCGCGGTCGTGCTCCACTACCAGTACCGTGTTTCCGATATCGCGCAGATTTTTCAGCGCCTCTATCAGCCGTTGGTTATCGCGCTGGTGCAGCCCGATGCTAGGCTCATCAAGGATATAGGTGATACCGGTAAGCTGTGAACCGATCTGGGTAGCCAGGCGTATGCGCTGACTTTCTCCGCCCGACAGGGAGCGGGCCGGACGGTTCAGGGCCAGGTAGTCGAGCCCCACCTGGAGCAGGAATTTGAGTCGGAAGCGGATTTCTTTCAGCACGTCCTTGGCGATGGCGCGCTGGCGCTCGCTCATCCGGTCTTCCACGTTCTCCAGATTTTTATACAGCTCATTGAGGTCCATATCCGCCAGCTCGGCAATGTTGCGCTCGGCGATTTTGAACCAGCGACTTTCTTTTTTCAGACGCGAGCCGCCACAATCCGGGCAGGTGACAATGGCGATGAAATCCTCGGCCCATTGACGCGCTTTTTCGCTGGTGGCTTCCGAGTACTGGCGTTTCAGCACATTGATCAAGCCGTCGAAAGCCATATCGTAGCTCCATTCCTCGCTGCCCCAGGTCATGTCTACCTTGATCTCGTCGCCGCCGTGGAGAATGGCGTTGAGCACGTTTTCCGGCAGGTCCTTGATGGGCGTGGAGAAGGAGAAACTGTGTTTTTTAGCCAGGGCGCGCAGTTGTTTGAACAACATGTTTTCCCG
>JADZFI010000241.1 GCA_020850025.1 Saprospiraceae bacterium | reverse complement strand
GCCGCACTTGCTCACCGGCTTTCTCGCAAGCGTTTTTTGCCTTTTCAATGGCATTCAGGAAATTTCGCCATTCGGCATAGCCCAAAATGACTTGCAATTCCCGGGCGCTCCAACATTCAGTGCCTTCAAATAGGTAGCAGGCGGCTTCAAATTTTTCAAACAGTTCAAGGATGAGGTCTTTTTTCATGGCGGACAAGTTATTTGGTTTTGTTCGGTGAAGATACAAAATGTTTTTTATTTTAAAATAAAATGTTTTGGGTTTTGGGGTGAGGATGGGACGGGATTATTTCCCAATACAAAACTTCCCAAAAATATTCCCCAACAAATCCTCCACGCCAATCTCGCCGGTGATCTCGCCGAGGTAGGTCAGAGACCTCCGGATGTCCTGGGCCACAAAATCGCCCGTAACGTTTTGGTCCAGCCCCTGGAGTACTTCGGCAAGGGCCTGATCGGCGCGGAGCAGGGCGTCGCGGTGGCGGGCATTGGCTACGATGGTGCTCTCCTGGCGCAGCTCGCCGCCGGTGACGATTTCGTAGAGCCGGTCTTTGAGCAGGGCAATGTTCTGCTGGTTTTTGGCAGAGATCGGGATGAGGGCATTGGCCTCCAGCGGTATGCCGGCCGGAATCTGAACCGGCGTCTTTTCGTCTTCGGGCAATAAATACGGATGTATGCCCGGCAGGGTAGGGTGGAGCACCCACTCCGTTTGGAAATGCGGGTTGCGGTCCATTTTGTTGCACACCACCAGCATTTTAAGGCCTTCCTGCCAGAGTCCGGCCAGGTCTTGCCAAAGCTCGGCCAGGGTCATGCCGCCGGCTACATCCCACACGTACACCAGCACGGCAGCCTCGCGCACTTTCTCAAGAGTGCGCTGTACGCCAATAGACTCAATCGCATCCTGTGCCTCCCGAATGCCGGCCGTATCCACGATCCGGAACTGCACCCCGCGTATGTTGAGCACTTCCTCGATGGTGTCGCGCGTGGTGCCGGGTATGTCGGATACAATGGCGCGCTCTTCGTTCAGCAGGGCATTCAGCAGGGTGCTTTTTCCCGCATTCGGCCGACCGGCGATGACGGTATTGACGCCCAGCTTGAGGGCATTGCCCAATTCAAAGGATTGCAACAGCGCCTGCAGCACCCGCCGGATGCGTTCCACCAGTTGCTTCAGGTCGTCGCGGTTGGCAAACTCTACGTCTTCCTCGCCAAAATCCAGCTCCAGCTCCACCAGACTGGCAAAGTGGATCAGCTCATCCCTCAGACGCTGTATCTCCTGCTTAAACCCGCCGCGCAACTGTTTGATGGCAATCTCATGGGCTGCGGAACTCTCGGAAGCGATCAGATCTGCCACGGCTTCGGCCTGGGTGAGGTCCATTTTACCGTGTAAAAAAGCCCGCAAGGTGAATTCTCCCGGAGCAGCCAATCGGGCGCCGTGCTCCTGGCACAATTGGATCACCTGCTGCAGGATATACTGCGAACCATGACAGGATATCTCCGCCGTGTCTTCGCCGGTATAGGAGTTGGGTCCTTTGAACAGGGTAATCAGCACCTCATCGAGGATGCGGCCATCAGAAGTCACAATTTTAACAAAATGGGCTGTGTGGCTGGGCTGGTTCTCCAGTCGCTTACCCTTAAAGATTTTGTCGGCAATTAAAATGGCATGTGAGCCGCTCAAACGGATCACGCCAATGGCGCCTACGCCCGCCGGGGTGGCCAGGGCAACAATGGTGGACGATAGATCTGGAAGGGCTGCCATGTATTTGGGTTGGATTTTATGTGGGAAATGCTGGATATTTCCCCCCGCAAAATTCGCACAAAACTATGGAACCAAACGAACCAGTCACCGATAATCGGCCTGAATGGCTCAGGGCGCTTACCGACAAAAGCTGGAACCTGGAGCTGATCATCTCCGGGGCAGCCATTTTCCTGGCCAATTACCTGCCGGATGCGGTAGACAATCTGCTCAAATATTACCTGCAAAACTGGGTAATGGATGAGGATTTTACCAAAATCAGCCTGCCCCTTTTGGTTCATAGTTATATGAAGGTGGTGGCCTGGGTACTCATCGGCACCTTTGTGGTACATTTTGTGATGCGGGCCTTTTGGGCCGGTCTGGTGGGCCTTCACGCGGTTTACCCCGATGGTATCCGTTACGATAAACTGCCCTGGGTAACGGATTTTACCCGCGAACAATCGCGCGAACGCTTTGGCTCCCTGGCAGATTACATTTTGCGACTCGACCGCCTGGCCAACCAGGTTTTTGCCGTGGCATTTCTGATTGCCCTCACCAGCCTGGGCATTTCCATAGCCTACATAACGGTATTTATCGTTATGAATGTCGTGCCGGTGTATGTAGGAAAAGTTGCAGGAAATTGGATAATCAGGGCTTTTTTGTTGTTTTTTGTGGGTTTGGCATTTATGCCTCTGGTGATGCAAACCCTGATGAAGAAGCCGAAATGGGCAGAAAAACCCTGGGTGCAAAAAACGGCCAAATGGACCATGAATAACATCGGTTCCATTATGATGCCCTTTATTAACAGGCCGCTTACCTACCTCAACCTGACGTTTAACTCACAGGTGCCCAAAAAGCGCCTGGTGATGTCTTTGGTCATTGGGTTTACCTTGTTTTTAGGCGTTGTGATCACCAATTTTGTGGCTACCTACCTCCATTTAGCCGGCAGAAATGCTTTTCAGAACCGACATTTTTATGCTTCCTCCAGAAATGAGTACACACTCACTGGCGGCGTGTACGACAATCTGCGCGACCCAAATGACCGTCTGCCTCCGGTAAGTATTCCTTCTGAGGTGATAGAAGGAGCGTTTTTGCGCGTTTTTGTGGATTATCCAAAATTGCTGGATGCAGCGATTGACCAACACTGCCAAAGTCCCTCCTGGCCAGAATCCTTGAGCAAGATCGTTCGCCGGACCAAAACAGACAGCGCACACCTGGCTTGCCTGGATGCTTTCTTTAAACTAAAGCTCAACGACTCCCTGATCGTACATCCCGACTGGATGTTCCATGAGCATCCCATTGCCGGCTCGCCGGGTTTGGTGACCTATTTACCATCAAAAATATTCAAATCAGGGAAAAATAAACTGCTGCTGCAAGTACCCTCCTCCTCAAAGCCGGATTCTTTGCGAGTTTATGGGGAGTTGTACTTTTGGTATGAATAGAAGTGTAGGAGTGTTTTGGTGTTTTAGTCGGCGTTCGGCTTGAGATTTTGAAATATAGAGGCAAGAAATCGGGATAAGAGTTGCCAACTTGCGTTCTCCAATTTATTTCAAGATTTTTATCGAGGAGGCCAAAACACCAAAACACTAAAACACCAAAACACCAAAACACCAACCTCACTTCAAGTTCTCAATATATTTCTTCAACCCCTCCGCAATCTCGGCGGCATATTGGGCTTCTTTGCCACTACCCATGATGGCTTGTTTGTCGGTAGGGCGTAAAGTGGGTAATGCTCCCAGAGGGCCATCCAATGGTACAGGTTTGAGTATAATCGGCATCACCAGGAACCCTTTTCTGGGGTTATTGCGCTGGGCTATTTCTGCCAGTAGAGAAATGGCAGGATTTTGTGAGGAGTCATAGAAATCGGCGCTGAGCAGGGGTAAAACCACCTGACACTCGTTCAGCATGTTTTGCAACCAGGAATTTAGATCGCCTTGCCCAACGGCATCTGACAAGCTGACGAATTGGGCAGGCAGACTGCGCAACTGTTTAAGGAGCAGGTCGAATCCATCCTTGTCGGTGGCTTCGTTGTGCAGCACCAGGATTTTGGCCTTTGGCGCCTGAGGAGCCGTAGCTGCAGCCGAACTCTCCAGTTTTTGGTATTCCTTTACCAGGTTGTCTACAAAGTTTTCCAGATTGTCCTTCGGGAATTGCATGCCGAACTCACCCTGGAAAAATACTTTGGTATCGGCATCGGCCGGACGCTCGTCTTTGGTGGTGAAAGAATAGGGCTGGATGTTGTCGCGAACGTTTTTATACAAGTTATCCAACACCAAACGCAAGGCCCAGTCTTCAAAATCAAAGCCCAGGAATAAGTGGTGACGATAGTCTTTGAAAGCATTGGTCAGTGCATCCGGGATGCGCTCGTTTTGCTGTTCGCCCACTATTTTTTTGATGTAACTAAGCTGTTGCTTGTATGTCAATACCAGCGATTCCGGTTTTACATAAGAACCAAGGAGGTTATAAATCACCACCCTGGAATCCTTCTCGAAATCGAAGTTGAGCGTAGTGGAGGGCTTGTACCAGTTGTAAAAATCGGCATGGTATGCCTGCGCAATCTGGTCGTACAGCCGGGTAATGAAATTGTCGGGCGTTGTATTGATAACAATCCGGAATTTCAAATCCGTGAGTTGCTCCAGTGCCGGATGAAGTTCGCAGGATTCCTCCATGTCGGAGTAGAATTTGGCTACCTCCTCCTGCAAGACATTGTCGGTAGAGCGGTTCTGGATGCGCAGCAAACTGGTTACGTAGGGCAAACTGCATTCCTCTTCTGCCCCTAATTCCAGTTTGTACTTTTCAACCAGGTGGCGGGCACAAAGTTCGGTTAATGGCTCCCAATTGCCGTCCTTGTCTTTGGCCGCCAATGCGGCAGGGCCCAGAAAAAGCACACAGGTTCCGTCTTTGACCTTGCGGGCAATGGTTTGATACAATTCGGCAGGCGAGGATAATTCAGCAGGCATATGAATGCACAGTAGCCGACAAAGGTAAATAAAAGACGCAAAGTTTGAAACACTAAGACGCAAAGGCGCGAAGACGCAAAGGCGCAAAGTTTTGGCAGCTTCGCTGCTGAAATACTAAGGGCCGGCGATGAGCCGGCCCTTAGTGCCTTAGTGCCTTAGTGCCACCTTAGTTTTCTTCCTTTTCTCTTTTTCGAACGTTTGCCCCTCCATCTACCCGTACAGAACTTTGGCCGGTAGATATCACCAGGGCATCATCCTTGGCAAAAACCCGAGCCTTTGCATTGTCAGAGGCAGAAACCTCTACGCGGTCGGCCGACCAGTTCGTAGCCTCCAGTTCGGAATCGTCGCTCAGGCTAACCTCCAGGTCATTGCCCCGGCCGGTAAGCTCCAGTGACGCTTTGCCGGAAAGCGCCAGTTCAAAGTTGTTGGACACATCTATGTAGGCTTTGATTTTGGCGTTGCCGGAAGCAGTGATATTGGCTTGTCCTTCGTCAAAACCCCGAATCGTGATGTTGCCGCTTTCTGCGCTCAGGGAAGTGAAAGTTGGGGTTTGAATGAATATTTTCACCCGGCCGTTGGTGCTTTTCCCGTCCGTAGAGAAGGTGATCTTTTCACCGGTCTGGATTTTCTGAATCTTGTCCTTTTCATCCTGTGGGCCTTCAATTTCTACCCTGAAGTCATCTCCCTGGCGAATTTCGGTTTCAAAATCGCCTTCCAGGATGAAATGCTCATAATCGCGGTCGGAACGATATCCTTTTTCGCCCATATTCGGACAATCGGTGCAAACCAATCCGCGGGTTCCCATGCGGAATACTTTTCCAGGCCTGCGGGAGAGGTAGTTATTATCGTTCTCATCGTCGTATTCATCCAGGTCTGCGCCTGCATATTCATGAATGTTTTCATGAAAAGTGATGAATTTACCCTTCGGTACTTCAATGTTAATACGGATCCGCTGACCGCGCCATTTTTCCCCTTTTGCCACGGTGTAAGAGGTTGGAACCCGCAGCGTATTGCCACTAAACTCGGCGTTATAGCCCACACGATCTGCATTTTCCTGGGCACTGAGATTGCTGGAGCCCTGGGATTTGATCACTTGAACCACATGAAACTGATCGTCCTTGCTCGGTATGACCCGTATTTCCAACGGACAGCGCATTTGCATACCCTCCTCACTGAGTCGTACCCCATCATCGTCGAAGTTGAAGTCGTTCGAGTTGTGGTATTTTTTACCCAACAAGTCGTCGATAGCTTCCACACGCATGGTATCCGTCCGCATACTGCCCAAATCAATGTCTTTTGACACCGATCCGGATTGCGTATATTCCTTGATGCCGAATGGAAGCATGGAGAAGCCAGCAATAACACTCAGGATGAACAGGCCTGTCAGCGTCCCGGTTACCCAACCCGGTGTGCGGGTTTTAAACAACAAACGGGAGAAAAACAGGATCAAGCCAATAGCCGGAATGGCCATCAGGAAAAACAGGTTGACGATGGCAAACCAGGTCCAGCCGGAGCTGAACGGACTGAAATACTCCACGTAAGGCGCTCCCACCATCAGAGCCATGATACTGCCGATCCAGCCGGCCCCCAGAGCCAATACCAGAGATATCCCGATGATGATAGCGATCAGGGCGGCAAACTTGGCAATAAACCGGAGCAAAAAGCCAAATATCTGACCAATGGCCGTCACCCCCGTACTCATCACCTGCTGGGCGTTACTGGAATTTTTTTTTGCCTGCGTGCCCATTTCATTTACTTTTTTGCCCAGCCTGTCGAATCCTTCTTCCACTTCACGGGCAATATTGTCCATGTTGGCCGGTTCTCCGCGCATGGCCAGGCGATCCACTGCCGTTTTTGCCGGCGGAACCAAAATCCACATCAGCACGTAGGCAGGCGCCCAGAAACCAAAGGAAAGAAAGCCCAGCAAAACGAAGATCAGGCGCATCCATACGGGGTCCGACATGCCAAAGTAGGCAGCCAGGCCGG
>JADZFI010000240.1 GCA_020850025.1 Saprospiraceae bacterium | reverse complement strand
GCACGTTTCAACAGCGGCGCTTCTTTCTTTTGTTGCAGCAGCTGCACGATTTCAAGGCAGTGGCGGTAGAACCAAACGGCTTCAGTGCCCTCCATTTTCTTCTTGGGTTTGTAACCGAGGAGGTAATAATTGGTGCCTTCCAGGTGGGCAGGCGGCCGCTCGGTGAGGAACCCCTGGAGTTCGGGGGTGAACTGTTGCCTAATAAGTTCCTCAAAGTCGCCTTTCAGCCAGAATTTCTCTGAAAATTCCGGATTGTCTTCAAAATTGATGTCGGTATCAATCCCCAGGCTTTTTTGCAGGGTGTGCCACCATTTTTCCGGTTTGAGGTGAAAATTGGGCAAAAACCAATTTTTATCATTGGCAAAAAAGACCGTTTGGGTGATCGTCTTTCTGGTTTTCCCGGTGCTTACGGCATAGGAATAATCGAAGAGATAGACCTGAGTTTCTCCCACCCAGCCGCGCATAACATTGGTGATTTTACCGTGGTTGAACCAACGGCCATGCTCGCGATCAAACAGTTCGAAGTCTTGTAACTGCGGAATTAACCCGAAAGAATCGGTAGGGGAGAACGTGAGCCCAAGCTCTTCGGCCACTTCTTCCATGGATTTTGCGCGAATTTCAGCATACTTTTTTCGGCGCCAAAGCATGGTTCCGGCGATGGAGAGGCCAAAAAGTGCTGCCAATACGGGCGCAAGGAAGGACAGAGCTATTAGATGTACCATGTGCAATGGATTTGTCAAGCAAATATAGTATCATGCATCATAGTCTGAATGATTCCTTACGTTAGCAGCGGAATTGACCTTCACTTATGATACTGCTTATGAGATCTCAAGGTTGCATATATTTTTTCTTCGGCATTTTTGCCGCTGCTGGTCTGCTCTGCGGAGCGATTTCGCTGGGGCAGGTGTACAGTCGCTACCAGGTCACCTCCACGGGTATTCACGCAAGAGGTACGGTGGTTGATCTGCTTTATTCCAAAAACTCCGTTGCCCCGGTGGTGTCCTACACGGATGAGAATGGTACTAAACGACTGTACGAGTCGTCCTCTTTCACCAGCATTAATCCGCCCGAAATTGGAGACCAGTTAGACCTTTATTACCTTCCGGAAAAGCCGAATGAGGTGGAACTGGAAGGGGAGGGCTGGTTCAATTTATTTCCATTGATCTTTTTCTTCACCCATGGCGGTGTTGGGTTTGGCGGGATTTACTGGCTGGAAAAAAAGCGCCGGATGTACAACTGGCTTCAACAACACGGTCAGGAAGTAGAAGCCAAACTGGTAGAAATCCTGCACGGAGCCAGCAAAGGACGTTCCTATTACACGCTCAGGTGCGAATGGAAAGATCCCTATACTCAGGAAATTTATGTCTTTGAAAGTGAAACCTTTTCGCAAGACCTCTCCGGTCGTATTTCCGTGGGTAGCATTGTCAGGGTATTGATAGATCCCGACAAGCCTAAGCGATACATGGTAATCACCTCTTTTTTAGACACATAATCAATTACACATTGAGCTGGATTTTAGTCGCCGGTCTGATAACTTCGCACTATGAAAAATGAAACTGCCATTGTTGTAGGCGCAGGCCTTGTTGGCTCACTTTGGGCCGTATTTCTTGCTCGCCGCGGGTATCAGGTAAAAGTGTTTGAACGCCGGGGCGATATGCGTCAGGCCGGTTATTACGGCGGAAGAAGCATTAACCTCGCTATGAGCGAGCGCGGCTGGAAGGCCGTGGAGAAGGCCGGAATCAAGGAAAAACTCGAAAAAGTAGCCATTCCGATGCCCGGGCGTATGATCCACAACCTGAGTGGCGATGTCGTTTTTCAACCTTACGGCAAGGAAGGAGAGGCCATTTACTCCGTTTCGCGGGGTGGACTCAACCTTGAGCTGCTGAACATTGCCTCTGAATTCCCGAATGTGGAGTTTTTCTTTGAACACCGATGTGTGGAGGTGGATTTGAACAATCCCGTTATCACATTTGAAGATCTCAAAACCGGGGAGATCAAAACCCTGGATGCGCCGCTGATTTTCGGCACTGACGGCGCCTTCAGTGCGGTGCGGTATGCGCTGCAACGCACCGACAGGTTTAACTACCGTCAATTTTACCTGGAACATGGCTATAAAGAGCTCACCATCCCGCCAAATGAGGACGGCAGCTTCCGCATGGATCCGGATGCACTGCACATCTGGCCGCGCGGCAATCACATGGTAATCGCCCTGCCCAATGCAGATGGCAGCTTTACCTGCACCATGTTCCTGCCGTTTGAAGGAGAAGTGTCTTTTGAAAAACTGAAAACAGATGCGGATGTGCTCGCATTTTTCGGAAAATACTTCCCGGACGCCGTGCCGCTCATGCCTACCTTGCTGCACGACTTTTGGGCAAATCCTACGTCCTCGCTGGTGACGGTGCAATGTTCCCCCTGGCAATGGCAGGGACGTATCCTGCTGATTGGAGATGCCGCGCACGCTATCGTACCTTTTTACGGTCAGGGCATGAATGCCGGATTTGAGGATTGCACCATTCTTGACGCTATGCTCGACGAGATGGGTGAAGATTGGTCCAAAACCATCCCTGCGTTCGCCAAATACCGTGAGGCCGACGGTCACGCTATCGCAGAACTGGCCCAGCGCAATTTCATTGAAATGCGCGACCTGGTAGCCGATCCGAAATTCCTGCTGCGCAAAAAGATTGCCGCTGATCTGCACGCGAAATTCCCGAACGAGTTCCTGCCGGTGTATTCCATGGTCACCTTCAGCAATACGCCCTACCATGTAGCCATGCAGGAAGATGATGCTCAAAATGCTCTTTTCAAGGAAATTTTGGCCATTCCTGATGTGGAAAACAAGTGGAATGGCCCTGAGGTGGAGCGGGTGTTCAGGGAGTGGCTGGGGAGGAAGTGAGCGTTCGTTCAATTCCTAATGTTTGTTAACAAATTCCAACTTGGCATAGTTTTTTCCTATCCACGGTATGCCCCTGTGGAGCGGGTTGATTTTGTTCCCCCCATTCACTACCTCCACTTGCGTCATACCTTTTACATTTGTGGAAACGAAAAATGTAAATGCGCTGACTTTTCCGGTCGCCATCGCTCCCTCCCCCCAACCTATGCTCTCAGCCCGACGTATCGTGATTACCGATTTTGTCGTCCTGATTTGCTGTCTGGCAGCAGTCTGGGTGCTGAGCTATAAGCCTAAAACAACGCCTGAAAAAGCCATTGCCACGGTGCCGGAGATGCCGGCTCCAGGTAAAACAGCGGTGGTAGCAGATATGCCCGCCCCCATGGGCGAGCGCAAGGTTTCTTCCAAGGTCCTGACCCCTGCCATGCCCGATACCACGCCATATCTGACTTTCGAGCCGGATATGCTTCAGGCAATGGTAGAACAGGCTAACTATTTGCGCCGCAAGGACATTCCCGCCCGTGGCGCCTCCGGCATTCAAAAAGCAGAAATGCAGCGCACCCTTGAACTCCTGCAAGGCATCAACCTGCTGGATCCAAGCGTGCTGCTCACCACCTTCGATTTTTATCAGGTGAATACAGATTTGAAAAATCACCGTGTTCGAATGACCGGATACTATACCCCGGTCATAAAAGCCAGCAGGGTGCAAACGCCGGAATATTCCGTGCCTATGTTGAAGAGTCCGGGCTCGGGAATTCCCAATCCTGCCGCCATTGAAGCGGGCGCCCTGGCCGGAAAAGGCCTGGAATTGGCCTGGTTGCGCTCTAAAAAAGAACTGCGTAATGCCCAACTGCAGGGAAATTGCCTGGTGGAATTCCCCGATGGCGAACGCAAACATTTTGGTTTTGGTCAATCCGTCAAAGGCGCCGGAGGTTCCTATGTTTTCTTTGTGGAAGTAGATAACCAGGTGCTTGGTTGCGGAACCTTCCCGCTTACTGCCGGGTATTCCATCGCAGTAGACTTGCGCTATATTCCACTAGGGGCTACTTTGCTGGCAGAATTGCCGGACCTGGATGCCGCCGGCCACCTCAAAGGTTATACCTACCGAATCCTGTTCGCCCAGGATAGGGGTGGGGCCATTCTGAACACCAAAAGAATGGATCTGTATTGCGGCGTCGGACAGAAAGGCTTGCAGGAAGCCCGCAAGATTAACGGACTTGGCAGATTGTGGGTGCTTCTGCCCAAGCAATAGTGCGCGATTATTGTACCTGTTTTCTCTTGGGAAAACCGAACTTTGCCCCTGAATCTAAATCGATACAGGGGCAAAGTTTTTTTGTCCCGCTTTACATGCCCATGTTTTTTTTGTCCGTTTTCCGACTGGTGCCGTTCCGGGTTTTATATGTCTTGTCAGATGTAATGGCTTTTTTTCTGTACAGAGTCATCGGCTACAGAAAAGGGGTGATCCGGCAGAATTTGCAGCGTGCATTTCCTGAGAAATCACAGGAAGAGATACAAGCGCTTACCAAAGAAGCCTACCGGAATCTCACAGACGTCACGCTGGAGACCATCAAGTCGTTCAGCACGCCCACCGATGAAATTTGCCGCAGGGCAATTTGCCGGAACGAGGAACTGGTCAATCAATATCTGGATAAAGGCCAGAGCGTCATTCTCACTGGCAGCCATTTGTGCAACTGGGAATATACCGGCCTGAGTATGCCCCCCCTGTTCCATGGAGCAACCATTACCGCCTACAAGCCACTGACCAATAAAAAGATGGATGCCTATCTGAACCGGGCGCGCTCGCGCACCGGCATGGAAATGGTGTCGATGGACGAAGTGTTTAAAACCATCCGCAAACGTGCGGAAGGCCCAACTCCCGCAGTATTCATCCTGCTGGCCGACCAATCGCCCAGCAGCCGGAAAAGTGCGCATTGGGTGGATTTTCTGGGGCAGGATACAGCCTCTTTACCCGGTGCGGATGTTTTAGGCCGAAAGTTTGGCTTGCCGGTGCTCTACTACCGGGTGATCCGTACCCAAAAGCGCGGATTTTATGAAGTCGAGTTTGCAGAATTGTGTACCGATCCCTCACAAGCGCAGGAAATGGAGATTACGCGTGCTTATGCACACCGCCTGGAAGGCGATATTCGGGAATACCCCGGCCATTGGCTGTGGAGTCACAAGCGCTGGAAGATGACGCGCTAGTATGGTGTCGGGGCGACTGCAGTCACCCCGACACTTTCGTAGTACATCGAAAATTGGGGGATTTTTCCATCCAATAGCCCATTGTATTGTTCGTGCTGTTGGATATTGCGGGCCTTTATGGATTTTACCATCTATTTCGTTACACCATGAAACATGTTATCCTTGCCGCCTTGCTGGCAATGACCCTCCCGGCATATGCCCAAACCAAAAAAGCATTGGATCATGCCGACGTGCACCGTTGGAAAAAAATAGAGCAGGCGAAGCTCTCCAACAATGGCCAGTATGCCGCCTGGATGCAAACCCCGGTCACGGAAGGCGATACTGAATTGCATCTCTGGAATGCTGCAACCGGTACCACACAGGTGTTTGCGCGCAGCAGCGAGCCGCAGTTTTCCGACGATTCCAAATGGCTCGTATTCCGCATCAAGCCAGCCCTGGATACGCTCAAGGCACTGCGCAGGAAAAAGGTGAAAGACGAAGATCTGCCCAAGGATACCCTGGCTATTTTCGATCTGAAAACACAGAAACTGGAAAAAATTGCCCGCTTGAAGTCATTCGCAGTGCCTGAAAAGTGGAGCGGCTGGATGGCTTTCCAAATTGAAGCGGAAAAAGCCGAAAAACCGGCTCCGGCGCCTAAAGATACAGCTAAAACAGCCGTGCCGGATTCGCTGAAAAACACCCCGGCCCCCAAACCGCCCAAGGAGGCTAAAAATGCTAAAAAGCCCAAAAAAGAGGATAAAGACAATGGCTACCGGCTGCTGGTGCGCGATTTTCAGACCGGTAAACAGGATACCTTCGCTTATGTAAAGGATTATTCATTTGCTAAAAAAGGGCCGCGCCTCATTTTCAACTCCACCGGAAAAGGCGATACCCTCACCTTCGCCGCCCATCCCAAAGCGCTCCAAAACGGGGTGTACCTGCTGGATCTGCAACCCTACAGTTTGCGTCCGCTGCACCGGGGAAAAGGGAAATTCCAGCAGCTCGCGCTGGATGATTACGGCAGGCAGGCATCCTATATTGCCGATCTGGATACCACAAAGGCCAGGGTTCGCCCCTGGAAACTCGGCTATTGGGAATCCAAACAGGATTCTGCCCGCTACATTGCTGACGATCAGAGTACATTCCTGCCGAAATCAGACCGGATTCCCGGTAAATGGGGGATCAGCGAACACGCCCGGCTTAACTTTTCTGAAGACGGATCAAAGCTTTATCTGGGAATGGCCCCTCCGCCGGTGCTGAACGATACCACGCTGTTGAAAGAGGAAATTGTAGAAGTGGAGGTGTGGAGCTGGAACGACAAACGTTTGTACACGCAAGAGGAAATCCGCCTGGAAAACGAGAAAAAGCGATCCTATCCGGTTGTTTATCACATCAAAAAGAACAGTTTCGTGCCACTTGGCTCCCCGGAGCTTCCAGACTTGCGCTTTCAGGAAAAACGTAATTTGAACATTGCCCTTGGTTATACAGAGGAGCCTTACCAAGACCTCGTCACGTCCGTAGGCACTCCCAACAAGGATCTCTACGCCGTCAATTTGGAAACCGGCGAATCCAAATCCATCGTTAAAAATCTGCGCTGCAACCCGCGACTTTCCCCTGCCGGAAAATACGTTGCCTGGTGGAGTGATCCGGACACTGCCTGGTATGCCTGGAATGCTGCTACTGCCACCATAGCACGACTGACCGATAATCGGATGGCGCCATTTTACACTGAGGAAACGGCTGTGCCGGATTGTCCAAATGAAGACGGGTTGGCAGGGTGGCTCGATCATGAGGAGGCCATGTGGCT
>JADZFI010000239.1 GCA_020850025.1 Saprospiraceae bacterium | reverse complement strand
CCGCCAGTAGGAACAGTATGGAACACTACCGGCGGTAAAAATCAATTTTCCGCTTCTTTGCTTTTGTATAACAAGCTGCACATTTCCAAAAACTGGATTAATCTGCATCTTTGCGGCCGTTTATTCTCAACGTTTTTATAAAGCATGAAGAAACTACTGATTTTTCCCCTCTTTCTGTGCGCAGCCATTCTGGCAAATGCACAAGCCAAATTCACCGTACCTGATCAGAAATTTGTAGCCCCGGTGGAAGTGAGTTTCACCAATGCTACTCCGGCCTCCAAAAAACCGGTTACCTATTCCTGGGATTTCGGCGACGGCGCCACCTCCACAGAAGCCAGCCCCAAACACCGCTATACCCATTCCGGTAATTTTACGGTAACCCTCACGGCAACCAAGGGTAAAAAATCCACTACGTTTAAAAAAATGATCCAGGTTACTGCTCCGGAACGTTGTCTGGTGGAAATTGAAACCGATTTCGGCACCATGACGGTGGAGCTTTACAATTCCACGCCTAAACACCGCGATAACTTCCTTAAACTGGCCGAAGAAGGCTACTACAACGGGACCCTCTTTCACCGTGTCATTCAAGGCTTTATGATCCAGGGCGGCGATCCGGATTCCAAAAATGCCCCCGCCGGCAAAGCACTGGGCATGGGTGGACCGAGCTACCAGATCCCGGCAGAATTCGTTGATTCTCTGTGCCACATCAAAGGAGCTCTGGCAGCTGCACGCACCAACAATCCGGAGAAAAAATCTTCAGGATCCCAATTCTACATCGTACAAGGGACTGCTGTCACAGAAGCTACCCTCAATCAGATGGAATCCATGCGCCGTTTCCACTATACGCCGGAACAACGCGCTGCCTATCTGCAAAGCGGAGGCACCCCGCAACTTGATCGCGAATACACCGTGTTCGGTCAGGTGATTAAAGGCCATGAAGTGATTGATAAAATTGCAGCGGTGGAAAAAGGCCCCGGCGATCGGCCAAAAACGGATGTAAAAATGACAGTGAAGGTGATCAAGTAATCAGTTCAACCTCTAATATTACTTCCCGCAACATGAGTCAATCCAAACATTGGGTTGGCTCATGTTTGTTTATAATGCGCCCTATCCGCCTTTCTAAGCCATTCTACCGCCAGTTCGGGGGTGATATCCCGCTGGGAATTGGCCAGCATTTCATACCCTACCATGAATTTCTTAACCGTTGCAGAGCGCAGCAGGGGTGGGTAAAACACGAAATGCCAGTGCCATTCCGGATGCTCGGCGCCATCGGTGGGCGCCTGGTGAATGCCGGCGGAATACGGAAACGAGGTCTCAAAAAGATTGTCGTAAAGTATGGTCAATCGCCGATACGCCTCCGCCAGGCCGTCCTTTTCCTTGTCCGATAACTCCGTGATACGCGCCATTGCCCGCCTGGGCACAATCATGGCTTCAAATGGCCAAATCGCCCAAAACGGCACTAGCGCCACAAAATCTTCCAACTCAAAGAGTATCCTCTCCCCAAGCACCAACTCCTCCTTCAGGTAATCGGACAGCAAAGTCCGGCCATTTTCCTCCCAGTATTTCTGCTGCGCTTTTTGCTTTTTCAACGGCTCGTCGGGAATGCTCTCCTGTGCCCATATCTGTCCGTGCGGATGCGGGTTGGAACACCCCATGATGGCGCCCTTGTTCTCAAATATTTGTACATAATGGATGAATGGGTACTCACCGAGGGTTTGATACTCTGATATCCATATATCCACCACTCGCCTGATAGCTGCTGCCGACATCTCCGGGATGGTCAGGTCATGTCGGGGAGAAAAACAGAGCACCCTGGCCATGCCGCGCTCCGGCTTGGCGCGAAAAAATGGACTGCCCTCAGGACATTCATATTCCTTCTCCGCCTGGGGCAACAAGGCAGCATAATCATTGTCAAACACAAATACATCCTGATAATCAGGATTTTGCGCACCATTCGCCCGAACATTACCCGGACACAGGTAACAGGACGGATCGTATGGCGGACGATTTTCCGGCGGGAGTTTTTCCACCTGTCCCTGCCACGGACGGGTGGCCCGGTGCGGCGAAACCAGCACCCAACTGTCAGTTAACGGATTGTAGCGACGATGTGGCATTTTTTACGACTTACGGCTTACGGCTTACGGTGGACGGTGGATGGCTTACGGTAGACGGCTTTCCGGGCTCTGTAACCCGTAAGCCGTCCACCGTAAGCCGTTAACCGTCAACCGTCTCTGTTCCATTGGCAAGTTGAACAGGGTAAACCTTGAGTTCAATGCCGTATTTATGTTGATAGGATGTCTGCATTTCAGCAATGAAGGCCGGCAGAGCATCATTTTTGATCAAATTAATGGTGCAGCCGCCAAATCCGCCCCCCATCATCCGGGCGCCAAGGACTGAGGAATCCTTGCGTGCTTCATCCACCAGGAAATCCATTTCAGGACAACTCACCTGGTAATCATGCTGCAGGCCATCGTGGGTTTCGTACATGAGTTGGCCCAGGGTTTTCATATCATGGTTTGCCAGCGCAACACAAGCTTGTTCCACCCGGCTGATTTCTTCCGCCACATATTTGCAACGCCGATAAACCACCGGTGGCAACGCCTTTTCATGTTCGGCCAGAAAAGTTGGCGACACATCGCGTAGACTCTGGATGGATGGATCAAAGGTCTGAAGCAACCGTACACCTTCCTCACTTTCTGCCCGGCGGGTGTTATATTCGCTGTCAACCAGAGCGTGTTTTACCCCTGAATCGCAGAGTACAAGCGTTATATCAGGCGCATCAAACGGGAAATAGGCGTACTCCAGGTTGCGGCAATCCAATCGTACAACATGGTTCTCTTTGCCGAAAACAGACGCGAACATATCCATGATGCCGCATTTCATGCCTACAAATTCGTTTTCTCCCCGCTGGGCCAGTTTTACAGACTCCATGCGGGAAAGCCCCAGATTGTACAGTTCATTGACAACAAACATACCTCCGCTTTCCAGCGCTGCCGACGACGACAGGCCTGCGCCTAAAGGGATATCGCTGCCAAAAGCGAGATTAACGCCGCTAAAGTTATAACCGTCCTTGCGCGCTTCGCTGAGCACACCCAACAGATAATTGGCCCAGGATTTTTCTTTTTGAAAGACCGTTTCCCCGTTTTCCGACACAAATATCTCCCCCAAATCTGCAGCAAAAAAGTGAAAGGCAGCATCATCCCGCCGGCTGGCAGCAAACCAAATGGCTTTGTTGATGGCCCCTGGCAATACATAACCGAAATTGTAATCGGTATGCTCACCAATAAGATTGATCCGACCGGGCGCCCGCACTACCAATTTCGGAGCATGGCCGTATGTCTTTGTAAAAATTTGTTGGATGGTGTATTTATCCACTTGCTAAAATCGTCTTAAGCGTTCCGTACCGCTGAATTTGAGGGGCTATTTCCTGTTATTATTCTTGATATCCGCGCAACCACCGGGTTATAAACTCAAACACTCGAACACTCATATCGGCGCCATTACTACAGTGGTGGGCACTGCGCTTCCATCAGGAGTTGGTTCTTCCGACACAGCAAATCCAACCGCATTGGGCAGATAGGCAAACATTTGCCAGTTTCCATCCGTAGCCACCAT
>JADZFI010000238.1 GCA_020850025.1 Saprospiraceae bacterium | reverse complement strand
TTATACAGGGAAACCACCTGATTTATGCCAGTTCAGGGGAACTGGATGTCTATTATCGCCGTTTCCTGAAATACGACGCCAAAGGAAACCTCAACCGGGAAGAAACCGTGGAGCGACAGGAAAATCAGACGTTTAAATGGATACAAACCCTGGAGTATTCCGATTTTGACCAAAAGATCAACCCTACCCAATGGCTGTTGCGATTCCCGTTCCTTCCGCAGGTGCGCTGGCAATTCAACAATCCGGAAAAAATGATACGTACCTCTCCAGGCAATCCCACGGTGGTATACCATTATGCTCATAATTACAGCCCGGAAGGATTGCCACTTAGCAGAACAGAAATTAATCCCCAGGGAACACTGGTAGCAGATTTTGAATATCAACAATAAATGGGCGGAAGCGAGTGCTAAACCTCATAGGTTTTAAAAACCTATGAGGTTTCAGGCACATCCTAACCTAAAACTCCGGTACTACAACATGCAACGAAAACTCATTCTGTACATCGCCACCAGCTTTGATGGTTACATTGCTCAACCCAACGACGATCTTAGTTTCCTGGGATTGGTACAGAAGGACGGTGAGGATTATGGATATCATGATTTTATCCAAACCGTAGATACCGTCATCCTGGGTCGCAAAACCTACGATTGGGTAATGACCCAGGTGGGTACTTTCCCCCATGCCGATAAAGAGGCATACGTTATAACCCGGTCTGAAAGGCCGCCGCAAGGGAATACCCGGTTTTATACCGGTAATTTGACTGAATTGGTGCAGCAGCTCAAATCTGGCAAGGGCAAAAACATCTTTTGTGATGGCGGCGCTGAAGTGGTACATGAACTGCTCAAACACCAACTCATCGACGAACTAATTATTTCCGTCATCCCGGTGATGGTAGGCGAAGGAACCCGGCTTTTCAAAGACGGTCGTCCTTACCAACAGCTCTCCCTGGTTTCATCCCAATCGTTTGATACCGGACTTGTTCAATTACATTACAAAGCCCTATGAACACCACAAATCAAGGCCCTAACCCTGCAACTGTTTTCCCGTTGCAGCATTACGATCGGTTGTGTTTCCTTAAAAACATCGTGAAAAACCCCAACATTCAGGTGGGCGATTTCACGGCGGAACTTCCCGCACAAGGGCGATATTACCATCGGCAACGACGTTTGGCTTGGCTATCGCTCGGTTATAATGGCCGGTGTAACCATTGGCGACGGCGCCATTATTGGCGCCTATTCCGTGGTAACCAAAGACGTGCCACCCTATACCATAGTTGCCGGCAACCCCGCCAAAGAGATACGCCGCAGGTTTGCAGAGGCAAACATTCAACGGTTGCTTGATTTGCGCTGGTGGGACTGGCCGATAGAGAAAATTACGGCTAACGTGCATTTGCTCACCGGCCTTTCACTGGAAGATTTTTAGCACTGACAATCATGCACCTGAACCCTCCTGGATCATGACCGGCGTTTTGTACAGACTGAGTTGGCGCGACAGGTTTCGCCTGGCTTTCGGATTAACAGCCATCTTTTACGTAGTGTTGTTGTTCGTCAACCTGCTGCCTGAGCGGTGGGATGCCGGCTTGTGGGCATTTCTTCCGGTATTTCTTTTTGAGTACGTCGCTGGCAGTCTGCATGTCGTATTGTTCATCCGCCTGGCAGAATGGATACAGGAACAACTTATGATCCGATTCGGAGTATCGGCGCTGGGTATGGACCGCCCGTTTTTGAACCTGATTTTTATATTGTTTTTCCTGGCAGCCGGCGCACTCGTTTCCGGCCCCGGTGTTTTTCTGGTAAGTTTCATGGCCAAAAGCCTGGCTTTTACCAATCCACTCCCCCATATAAGTCAGGAATATCATTTTCACGGATTAAGGGCTGCAATCGCCTTGTTTGCCATACTGGCTCTGTTTGTTTATCTGATCATATTGAACCGGCATATCCTCCACCGCACCCAGGCCATACAGGACAGAGCTGAACAACTGGAAAAAGAGCAGATACTTGCGCAGTTCAACACCCTGAAAAATCAGGTTAGCCCGCATTTCCTGTTCAACAATCTGAGTATCCTCACCTCGCTGATTCAGGTCAACCCGGAATTGTCCGAACAATTTATCCAACAATTATCCAAAACCTACCGGTATATCCTGGAGCAAAAAGATCAGGTTTTAATTGCCTTGCGCACAGAGCTTGACTTTATTGACGCTTACGCATTCTTGCTAAAAATTCGCTTCGGCGAAAAATTCGACCTGAAGATTCAGGTACCCGACCACATTATTGAAAGGGGGCAAATTGCTCCGCTAACCCTTCAGTTGCTGGTGGAAAATGCGCTCAAGCACAACCGGATGTCGGCAGCTAATCCGCTGCTGGTAGAAATATTTGTGGAAGATGATTTTCTGGTGGTGCGCAACAAACTGCAACCCCGCCCGGTGCCGGAGGCCTCTACCGGAATCGGGTTAAAAAACATCATTCACCGGTATGCGTTGCTTGCCCGCCAATCAGTTTGGGCAGGTGAAACAGCCTCCTTTTTTGTGGTTAAAGTTCCCATCCTGTATAAAAGCCCTACATTTGATCTGGAACCTGCGGTTCAACATGGCCGGACAACTCCAACCCTCACATGAAAGGCTATTTTTGGTTGATTTTTTGTTGGTTGATCCAATTCCCCAGCCTGCAAGCACAATTGAACCTCGACAGCTTGCATAGGATATGGGTGAATCCGGATATGCAGGATACCTCCAGGCTCAGGGCACTACATACCATTGCATTCCAATATGTTTCCTACCAGCCGGATTCTGCTCTGATCCTCGCCAAAATGGAGGCAGATTTTGCCCGGAAAAAATCCCTGAAAACATGGGAAGCCCGCGCGCTCAATATCATGGGGCTTGGCTATCGGTATAAGAGCAATTATACCAGGTCTTTTCAAAGCTACCAGGAAAGCATCCGCCTGCTGGAAGAGGCCGGCGATAAAGGCTACATGTCGAAGGTTTATTGCAATATGGGCGATTTGTACCGCTTGCAAGGCAATTACCCAAAAGCCATTGAATGTATCTATAAATCCCTTCAACTGGCAGAATCTGTGGGCGATCGCAAAACCATGGCAGACGCCTACGTGAGTATTTCCACCATTTATTACGACGAGCCGGAGAACTATCAGAAGTCGCTGGAATACCTTGAAAAAGCCCGCGTTATATACACCGACCTGGACCTGCTCCAGGAACTGGCCCAGGTGTATAGTAATTTCTCCGCCGTTTATCTGAATCTGAAGGACTACAAGACCTCTCTCCTGTATTCTGAAAAGGCCCTGGAAAAACAGGAAGCCGCAGGCGACCTATATGGCATGGCCACCTCCCTGTATAACCGGGCAATTGTACTCAGCATCAGAGGCATGTACCAGGGGGCCATTCGCGATTTTGACAGGGTAATTGCCATCTATCGTCAAATGGGCGATGTTGAGGCTGAGGCTGACGGACTCAACGGCATGGGCGACACCTGGATTCACCAGAAACAATACGACCGGGCAATTGAAGCCTGCTCTCAGGCTTTTAATCTGATACAACATTCCGGTCCTACCATGCGATATGCAGACGCCTGCAATTGTCTTTACACCGCCTACTATAAAAAGAAAGAATACGCCAAAGCATTGAAGTATCTGGAAGCCTATGAGGTAACCAAAGACAGCTTGCGCCAAAATGAAACAACAGAGAAGTTGCGCCAAATGGAACTGGACAGGATAGCTGTGGCCGATAGCCTGGGACAGGAAAAGGAAAAGTATCTGATGGCCATTACGCACCAACAAAACTTGCGGAGCAAAGACCGTATACTGGGATGGCTGCTTTTCGCCGGCATAATATGCCTGGCAATAACTGTGGCTTTTTGGGGGAGAATGCTGTACTTCAGAAAACGGTCCAGGGAACTTCAAAGACGCTCTGATGAGCTTGAAAAACAACAATTGTTGAACGAAATCGCGCTCCTGAAATCGCAGGTAAATCCACATTTTCTGTTCAACAGCCTGAATAGTTTAATCAGTTTGCTCGATAACAATCCCAAAGCCGAGAAATATGTACAGGATTT
>JADZFI010000237.1 GCA_020850025.1 Saprospiraceae bacterium | reverse complement strand
CAGGGGTGGGTGTACACTCTTCTGTTTTCACTGCTGATCCATCATTTCCTCACCGCAAAACAAATAGAAAACGGGCGTTACGTCCTTCAATTTTATATCACCATAGCGGTGCTGATCGGAGTCCTGGTGTCTTTTGTCCTGCAGGGATATGGCTTGTATTCGATCATTTTCTCCACCTTGTTTCAGGGCCTCAATTACTGGTTTGCCTATCGCTTTCTGAACGATGTCCGACCTCTGGAAAACACCGTGGCATTGCGTTTGGTGAAAGCCGGAATTTACTTTGGCCTACTGTCCACTCTTTTACCTTTCGGGATTGGCTACCTCTCGGCCAGGGGCCAGGGCGGAACTGAAATCTACGATTCGTTTGTCTACACCTTCATGCATTTGCAATACAATGGCTGGTTTTTGTTTATAGCATTAGGGTTGTTCTATCAAATACAAGAGAAAAACAATCGTCCTTTCCATCAGCCATATGCGTTGATGTTTTACCGCTTGTTTTCGGTGGCCTGCATTCCGGCTATAAGTCTTTCGCTGTTGGGCATGAGTTTTTCGCATCACCTTACCATTATTGCCTGGGTTGTGTCTGTTGTGCAGTTTATCGGGCTGGTGTTTTTCCTGTTGAGCATTCGCGGCAGTATCGTGCCGTGGCTGAAATTGGCGCCTCCATTGTTTGGGTGGTTTATGATTGGCTTTTTGGCGTCATTCACCGTCAAAGTCACCTTACAAAGCGCATCCGTGCTGCCATTCCTGAAGTCGGTAGCATTTTTCAATAAAAACATACTCCTGGCATACCTGCATCTTAGCCTTATTGGTACCATTTCCTTCCTGTTGCTGGCATTAATTATGGAGATGAAATGGTTGGTCCCCAACCGGATCACCTGGTTGGGCAGTATACTTCTTTGCTCAGGATTTCTGGCAACAGAATTGCTGCTTGTTTCCGGAGGACTTGGCATTTTCGATCATCAAATGAGCCTGGTAATGGGGAGTCTGGCAATGGCAGTGGGCGTTTTGTGCCTGGTTATGAGTCCGGCCCGGCATTTACATTTGCGGTAAAAGACCTCCTGAAATTTCCTTCCCGACCGGCGTGTAAAACCTCAGCAGGCTCCTGAAAACACCTGCTCTCCACCTTCCAAAAAACAGCATTAGTGCGATGGCGCAAAAGAACTTCCAACACGTTTCCTACCTCTGGGACCACCAAAAAGCGGCTGCCATGGCCGGCAATGAAGTAGACCTGTTCATCTATCGTTCCAACCTGCTGGGCGCCGACCTGCGCCTCACCAACTATGGCGGCGGCAACACTTCGGTGAAAATAACCGATAAAGATCCGCTCACCGGCGAGCCGGTAGAGGTCATGTGGATCAAAGGCTCCGGGGGCGACCTCGGCACACTCAAGCGCTCCGGTTGTGCGGCGCTGTACTTGCAGCGACTGCTGAGTCTGGAAAAAGTGTACCGCGGCTTGGAGCATGAAGACGAAATGGTGGAATTGTTTAACCACTGCATTTTTGACCTGAAGTCCAAAGCGCCAAGCATCGACACCCCGCTGCACGCCTTTTTGCCCTTCAAACACATAGACCACCTGCACCCGGATGCTGCTATTGCCCTGGCAGCGGCCAAAGACGGTGCGCGCCTCACGGAGGAGCTTTTTCAGGGGAAAATAGGCTGGGTGGAATGGCAACGCCCGGGCTTTGACCTTGGGCTGAAACTGCGGAAATGCCTCCATGATGCCGCTGAAAAAGGCATTGCCCTGAAAGGCATCATGCTCGGCTCGCACGGACTGTTTACCTGGGGCGATACCGCTTACGAAAGCTATGTGAATACGCTGGAGGTCATTGAAGCCTGTGCGCAATACCTGGAGGAGCATTACGGCAAAAAACGGCCCGTATTCGGCGGCGCCCAAACGAACACGCTGCCCAAGGAACAGCGTCGGCAAAAAGCGGCAGCCCTGGCGCCCGTTCTTCGCGGCTTGTGCTCCGGCTATCGACGCATGGTGGGCCATTTTTCCGACGATCCGCGGGTGCTGGAATTCGTCAACTCCCGCGATCTGGACCGACTGGCGCCTATGGGCACCAGCTGCCCGGATCATTTTTTGCGCACCAAAATAGCCCCGCTGGTACTGGATCCCGCCCAACTGGAAAACCGGGAATACCTGGAGCAACAGTTTTCACAGTACCGGGAAGATTACCGCCAATACTACGAAACCTGCAAACACCCCGATTCGCCGGCCATGCGCGACCCTAATCCGGTGGTGATCCTGGCGCCGGGGATCGGCATGTTCACCTTTGCCAAAGACAAAACCATGGCCCGGCTGGCGGCGGAGTACTACACCAACGCCGTCAATGTAATGAAAGGCGCAGAGGCTATTTCCGAATACACCGCATTGCCGCGGCAGGAAGCTTTCAACATCGAATACTGGCTGCTGGAAGAAGCCAAACTTCAGCGCCTGCCGGCCCCTAAACCCCTGAGCGGACGCGTGGCCCTCGTCACCGGCTCGGGAGGCGGCATTGGTAAAGCGGTGGCGCAAAAACTGGCCCGGGAAGGCGCTTGTGTAGTACTCAGCGACCTTCATCCTGAGCGACTGGAGGAAGCCCAAAAAGAACTGCTGAATACATTCGGGAAGGATGCCGTAGCAGCCACCCTGCTCAACGTGACCGATGCTCAATCCGTAGAAGCCGCGCTTTCCGCAGCCTGCCTGGCTTTTGGAGGTGTGGATATACTGGTTAACAATGCCGGCATTAGTATTTCCCAATCCATCGAAGAACACAGCGAGGAAAACTGGGACAAGCTGTACGATATCCTGGTAAAAGGACAATTTCTGGTGAGCCAGGTCGGGGTGAAAATCATGCGCCAACAGGGTTTTGGTGGCGACATCCTCAACATCGTATCCAAAAACGCCGTGGTGGCCGGCCCCAACAACGCGGGCTACGGATCCGCCAAAGCTGCCCAGGCCCACCTCACCCGACTCCTCGCCGCCGAGCTGGGCCCCGACAAGATCCGCGTCAACATGGTCAACCCCGACGCCGTCATTGCGGGCTCCAATATCTGGGCAGGCGGCTGGGCCGAAGGGCGCGCCAAAGCCTACGGCATTACCGTAGAGGAGTTGCCGGCCTACTACGCCAAACGCACCCTCCTCAACGAGATCATACTCCCCGAGGATATCGCCAATGCTTGCTTCGCCTTCCTCAGCGGCCTGCTCAACAAATCCACCGGCAACGCCCTGAACGTGGATGGCGGTGTGCCCATGGGATTCCTCAGATAGGGTTCCGAACGGGTGTTTTTCGCACAGATTTTGCACGGATTTTTTTCACAGATTTTACACAGATTTCTTTTTTGGGACGTGACACGGTTATTTGGTACTGCCTTCTGCAGCGATTTTTTTATGGAGTAAACGTGAGCCCTCAAGCCGAACGCCTTCTGCGAACATCTGCGTATCCTCTGCGAAATCCGCGGGAAAAAATCTGTGTAAAATCTGTGAAAAAAATCTGTGTAAAATCTGTGCGAAAAATCCGTGTGAAATCTGTGCGAAACCATCCGTGCGAAACAAAACCCCTACCTTCATCCGTGTTCAAACCCATCTATATCCATGTCCGAGTTCCACAATAACCT
>JADZFI010000236.1 GCA_020850025.1 Saprospiraceae bacterium | reverse complement strand
GTTGAGGAGTCAGGCGTATGAACTGCCATATAATCTGATAGGCGCCAGAGGAGGACCTGGTTCTGAGGGTAGCAGTGCTGCTCCATCCGATTGTAAATCGGCACATCCCAATTTGTATCTGCTCATAATCGGCACCTCCAAATACATGGACGCTACCAAGAATCTGGTATTTCCTGACCATGACGCTGAGGCAATGGCCAATGCACTGACCAGTGCCGGAAAGGCTATGTTTGGCGAGGGCCATGTGCACTTGAAACTGCTTTCCACAGCCGGTAATGGTGTGGAATTATCGAGCAAGGAGAACATCAAAAAAGCCTTCAATGCTTTCGCGCAGCAGGCTACCCCCTGCGATGCGCTGGTCGTCTATTTTTCAGGACATGGAATTACCTGGGGCACGGATGGCATCAAGTCCAATTTTTATTACCTGACCAAAGACATCTCCAGCGAACGTCTGCGGGATGATGCTGTACGAAACGCCTATGCCATATCGGATATAGAACTGGTGGAGTGGCTCAACAGCGTCCATGCCCTCAAACAAGTACTCATCATAGATGCCTGTAACTCCGGGAAAGCACCCGCTAATCTGATGAACATAGGACAGAAAGAGCTTAACTCCACACAGGCATTCGCCATGGGTATTTTGAACGATCGCACCGGAGCCATGATCATCACCGGTAGTTTGGCAGATATGGTAAGTTATGAAGCCAGTAAATACGGCCAGGGATTACTTACGTACAGCTTGCTCAGGGGTATGACCGGGCCGGGCCTGAAGGACGGCCGATTGGTGGATGTGATGACGCTTTTTCAACATGCCAGAGACGAAGTGCCCAAACTGGCAGAGACCATTAAGCAAAAACAGACTCCTGTAATTGCGAGTGAAGGCGACAGTTTTCCTATTGGCATTAAGGATGCAAGCGTGAGCATTCCAGTTGCCGAGGAGAAGCCTGTATTCATTCAAAGTAAGTTTTTTGTAACAGGATATTTTGGTGATACGCTGGGTGGAACGGGGTTGGGGAAATACATGGATCAGTATTTTTTTGATCAACGTATTAAGGGGCCCGCTGCGAAGTATGTGTTTTATGACATTCCTAATCTGGACGATGGGTATTCAGTAAGGGGTAGCTACACTGTTCAAAATGGTCAGGTTGTGTTGAATGGCAATTTGTTTAAAGGAGAAAAGACTGTTGGGGCTCCTTTCGAGATTAAAAAAGCCAATAGCTTGAAAGACATTCGCTCTGAAATCTTAAAGCAGGTTTTGACCAGAATTTCCAATAAACCTTAGCGTTTTATGACAAAAGTCTTCTTTTCCCTGTTTGTTTTAACCGCCATTGCTGCGCCACTTTCAGCACAGCAGCGTAGCTGGGGTGAATTTCCTATGGTGCCAACAAAATCATTTGCCAGACAGGCCTCCGGTAGCAATAAGATCAAGGATGTTCCTGAATATGCAAAGGCGCTCAAGGTATACGAGAGATTGTGCGAAGCCAGGGGTGATTTTCGGTATCCGGTGCCTGAATTCTACATCACCAGAAAACGGACCGTGGCCGAGATTGAGTACGGTACCATTCCAACTATTTATCTGAGCGATACCGCCTTTTATGTTTGTGAATCCTTTGGGGCACAGTCCGAAGCAGCGCTAGCTTTTTTATTAGGTCACGAGTTGACGCACTACTATGAAAAGCATGCCTGGAGAGGCAATTTCGCCTTTGAGCATCGTGAGCTGGATATTTCGCAACAGCTCGACGAGTTATACAAAGACATGCTGAATGAATCGGGTAAAAACGCCAGGTTCCGAGATAAATTAATGCGATTTGATACCCTGATTCATCAGTTCGAGGATGCTTCCATGGAGGCTCAATCTGATTATCTGGGTGGATTTTTAGCTTATTCAGCCGGATACGGCAGGTTTGAGCAGGGCGATGAGTTGATTCGACGGCTTTACAAGGCTTTTAAGCTGGATCCTGCAATTCCCGGGTATGTTACTCAGGCCGAACGGGAGAAAATGAGTCAGCGATCTGCCCAAAAGCTCAGGGATTTTGTGGATGTCTTTGAAATGGCCAACTGGCTGACCGCTGTGGGACTATATGAGGAGGCATATCGTTATTACCGTCTGATCCTGAGCGAATACCAAAGCAGGGAGATTTACAATAATGTTGGAGCTACTGCTATGTTGCAGGCGCTCAAACTTTTTTCTGCAGAAGAGCTGAAATTCAGGTATCCCGTGCAGCTTGATCTGGAAATGGCCAGCAGCAGGGGCGAGGAACAAATTGCACAAAGACAAAGATTGCTGCAACAAGCAGTACTCCATTTTGATGCGGCCATTAGCCTGGATGGTAATTATGCACCAGCCTACCTGAACAAAGCCTGTGCCTTAGCATTGCTCAATGATCCGGTGCGGGCAGCCTTCTATGCTGATGTAGAGGCACGGCGGGCCGCTGTCGGAAAATTCGCATCCAATGTTCCCTACATTGAAATCCTCCTGGGCATCCTGGAGGCAAACACTAAAACGGAAGAGGGCAAACAAAAGGCAAAAGCTAAATTCGAGTTGGCTATGACAACAGATGTAAGCGGCCTGGCAGCCCATAATCTGGCAATCTTAACGGGGCAGCCTTTACCCGGGCCCGCCTCAGGCGATACGGGCTTTTTTGAAGATGAAAGCATTGACGGCCAAAGTCTATTCAATGTACTTTTCCCAACCATCGACAAATCTATGATGATTGATGAAGTGCTGAACTTTGAGCAGAACACGAAGCAAGGGGAGCATTCCAGGCTTTATGTTAGCTATAAAAACAGAAAAATGAGTGCCCTTTTTCATGCCACTAACCCCAATTATCCGGGTGAAACCGCCCGTGGCATCAAGGTGGGAAATAGTCGCCAGGAAGTATTGAAACAATACGGCCCTCCACTTCAGGTCATATACACTCCAACTGGTCAGTTGTTGCGATATTCCGAAGTGATCTTTCAGATGCAGGGGGAATTGGTTGAACGGTGGTTGCTCTATACCGTGAAATAACCCTTCAAACCCTTCAAACCTCTCAATTTCCCGACCCTGTTAAATTAAAGGAGACTCCGATGTAATACCCCAAATCGTACACAGAAGTGGTAGGGGCAATATTGCCATCCGATACAAAGCGGTCGCCCAATTCATAGCCTTGAGAGAGGCGCTCCACCCGGCCGCCCATGAGTCCGGCATTCAGTACGATGCGCTCTCCTTTGCCAAACAACAGGCTGGGGCCAAGAAAAAATGAGATGGATTGCAAATTTTCTCCACCCCCGAGTGGAAAACCAATGCCGAAGGAGCCCGCCACAGAAAAATTGCGCTGACTGGGAGCAAAGAAGTGTACAAAGGAGGTCATGACCGGCACAAAAGCATCCCGGTTGCTGGCCTGGAGCGTGGAGTCGCGGACGAAGAAGGATTTGGGCTGTTGGAAAAACTGTCCGAAACTGAGCCCGACACTGGCCTTTATGCGCATACCTCCATATACGCGTACCGAGACCGGAGCGAGTTCCACGGTTTTCACACCTTTGTTTTGCAGAGAGTCTATCGGAGAGAGTTTGATTTTAAAATTGATTTTTTCTCCCTCAGCAGTAAGCCTGTAGTTTTTAGAAAAGGTATTGTTGTTAAGTTCAAGATAAGTGGTGCGCAATTCTGATAAAGACTTTGCATCCAAAACCGGTAAATCCGGCATTTGAGCATCCAGCATATCGGCATTTTCCTGATAACTGCGGGTTTTGCCTTTTGCCGCTTCCACAAACGCCTCTGCAGTAGTTTTAAATTCATCCAGATTGCTCTCCGGGAAATTGAATTGATTGAATTCTTTCAAAAGAAGCTCGCATGAACCGGTAGTAGTGGCGTATTTATCCGCTTTTTTCCGATATTCCTGAATGGCTTTGGGCAATTCGTTTTGGGCATCTGCCATTTTGAGCACCTGATTCAGGTCAATTTTACCCGGGTCTTTTTCCAGAAATATCCGCTCCATGTACTCACTCGTCATTCGCTTGATTTGTGCAGGTTCCAGAAACGGATTATACCGGATGTGATCTACTTCGCCAATGGCGAAGGTCTGGATCCGCTGTGCATTTACTTTTTGTTGCAGTTGCTCCTGCAGCGACTTCAATTCAGTGTCCAGGGAGAAAAGTTGTTCTTTGGATCTGCCAAAATCCATTTCCAGTTTTTTAAGTCTTGCAACCTGCTCTTCGCGCGCCTTTTCCGCTTCAGACTTGGAAAAACCGCTGCCCTCCGCCAGATCGCTGCCTGAAAGCGAAGGGAAGAACTTGAAGGCGCCCATCATCTGGTCGCCACCTTTGAACAGGAACTGAAGTGGAGAGCCACCGCCGCCTGCAAGCATGTTCAATGGGCTGCCAGGGTTAACAGAAGCAACCGGTATTTCTTCCTTTTCCACTTCAAGAGAAACATTATAGAGATAATTGTTATAGTTCTCTACATGCTGTATCAAATCTTCACCTTTTCGGATGTTAGGGTAACTGACCGGCTTCCCGCTTCGCATGAACTAAACGGAG
>JADZFI010000235.1 GCA_020850025.1 Saprospiraceae bacterium | reverse complement strand
GCCATTCTGCTCTGTGCTGACGTAGGTTTTCAAGAAGCCATGAAAAAAATAATTGCCCGGAGACCTTGCCCTGCATCAACACCAGGCAACCAACGGCTAACCCGAACATGGCCCTCGATTGGGCAAAAGGAACGGTATGATCTTGTCGCCACCAGGTAATGGCGGCGTAGCTCAGGGGAAGTGCCAGCAGCCACAAACTCCATAACATCAGAGCAATATTCTGATTTCTTTTTTGATGGTTCCAGTAAAAAGCCGGTATTAGCAAGGCCAGGCCGGGTATTGCCAACTCCGGCGTGATCCGGAAGAAATCCAGCAGGCCATGCTCCAGGGCCTGATTACCGGAGGAAGCCCCTGCCGTCATTTCCAAAAAGGTGGCAAGCGTTCCCTGGCTCCATAAAAATAAGGTAAAGGCTCCCGCGCCAACCAGGAAACCGGAGAGCAACACCCCTGCGTTAATGAGCGGCCTTTCTGGTTTCAAGGCTGCAAGAACCAGAAAAACAGGCAAAAGCGGGTAAAAAGACTGTTTTGACAACAGACTACCCAACAAGGCCAAGCCTGCGGCAAAAACCGCGATGCGGGAAGACTTCAACAATAGCCAGGCAGAAAGTACCGCAAACAGGATTCCGTCTACCGTATGCCAGGCCATGGGAGGATAGCAATGAACCGACACTACAAAACCAAACACGGCGAGGATCCATCGTTGTGTACCGGTAGTCAATGCAGCTGCACCCAGCCAGGAGTAAAGTGCTAATTTAGCGTAAAACATCCACCGTTCCCCCAGAATTGCCCAGGTTTCTGGCAGACAATTAAGTTCCAGTGCACGCAACCATACCGGCAAGGGAGGCCGTACATACACGATATCGTGGTACAGCGTTTTTCCGTTGAGTACCTGCCAGGCCAAGCCGGTTAAAAAGCCGCCATCTGTTTCATTGATGCCATAAGGTGCATAATACAAACAGTAACCGGCCAGCAGTCCAAAAAACATAAATTGCCAATACCTGGCAACGGGAAAAGGTGGGCGCATCCATGCAAGTTTAGATCAACTTTAATTTCCTGACAAAAATCTGAAAAGTATCGGGTTTGAGTCTGGATATCTTTGCGGCATGAATCATTTAAACTATCCTACGCCCGACACCTTTACCCGCGCGAAAAGCGCAGAACTTTTTGAAACTGCCAAAACCTATTTCCCGGGCGGTGTACACAGCCCGGTGCGCGCCTTCAAAAGCGTTCAGGGTCCGCCGGTATTTTTTGAGCGCGGCGAAGGGTGTCACCTGTTTGATGTTGACGGACAGGCTTATGTGGATTTTTGTTGCTCCTGGGGACCTTTGATTTTGGGTCATGTACACCCGGAGGTAGTGGAACGTGTTCAGAAAACTGTTGCAAATGGAATGTCGTTTGTAGCACCTACGCCACACGACAACCTGATTGGCAAGCTGGTTTTGGACAACCATCGGTACATAGAAATGATCCGCTTTGTGAGCAGCGGCACGGAGGCGGTGATGAGCGCTTTGCGACTGGCAAGAGGGGTTACCGGCAAGAGCAAGGTGATCAAGTTTGAGGGTTGCTACCACGGACACGTAGATTCCCTGTTGGTAAAAGCCGGCTCCGGCCTGGTAACCTTTGGAATCAGCACTTCTGCCGGTATTCCGGAGTCCTTTGCCGCCGAAACCATTGTGGTACCCTTGGGCGACGAGGAGGCGCTGGCATCAGCCTTGCAACAATACGCAGGAGAAGTGGCCTGTGTGATTATAGAACCCATCCCGGCGAACAACGGGTTGCTCATACAACAGCAGGAATTTCTGCAATATTTGAGAAAAGTGACCAGGGATCATGGGGTGTTGTTGATATTCGATGAGGTAATTTCAGGATTTCGGGTAGGCTTTGAAGGAGCCGCCGGGCTGTACGGCATCCAGCCGGATATCATCACCTTCGGCAAAATTATTGGCGGAGGTATGCCTGTAGGTGCTTATGCTGCCAGCCGGGAGATTATGGAACAAGTGGCGCCGGTGGGTCCGGTGTACCAGGCCGGTACGCTCAGCGCCAACCCGGTGGCGATGGCTGCCGGATTTGCCACGCTCACCGAGCTGCTCAAACCGGGCATTTACCAGGAACTGGAAGCCAAAACCACTCGCTTTACGGCACGCTTGCAGGCCTACTGCGATCAGAAAGGGTACGATATGAGCTTCCCTCAGGCTGGATCAATTTTTTGGCCAACTTTCACTCGTGAAACCATTCGCAAAAGCAGCGATATTGACGATGCAGGAATGCGTTTATTTAAGGTCATGCACCTTGAATGTTTGAAACGAGGCGTATATTTTGGTCCATCAGGCTACGAAGTTGGATTCATTTCTTCCGCACACACAGAAAACGACCTCGATTTTGCAGCAAGCCAGATTGAGGCGTCGCTGGATGTGGTATTCGGGAAGTAGGAAACCAATTCCCAACTTTGTCACCACTTGTCTTTTACTTACTCCTGAAATGTCGGGAGAGCAGGTATCTTTGCGCCGATTTTGCATTGGCCAGGATCATAATGTTGAAGAAAACCACGGGCTTAGCCGTATAATTTACATGAGAAATCTTTTTTTTACTCTTCTTGCCGTTTTATTACCAATTTGCCTGTTCGCCCAAAAGGGCACCGTTCGCGGGAATGTTTTTGATAAGTCCAATGCAGTTCCCATCGGATTTGCAACGGTTTCTATTGAAGGTACCGGTCTGGGAGCAACCACCGATCTAAATGGCTTTTTTACGGTAGGCAATATTCCTGCCGGTCCGCAGAAATTGCGTGTGTCATTCCTGGGATACAATGATTATTTAGCCGATATAGAGATAAAATTTGGCGAAATCCTGTACCAAAACATCTTCCTGGAAGAAAGCGGTACAGAACTGCAGGAAGTGGTCGTTAGCGGCAAAAAGAAGCAGGCCAAATCGGAGGTACAGGTTTCTAAAATTGCGGTGACGCCCAAGCAGATCCGCGCACTGCCATCAGCAGGCGGGCAGGCCGACGTGGCCCAGTATCTGACGGTATTGCCTGGTGTTGTATTCACCGGCGACCAGGGCGGTCAGTTGTATATACGGGGAGGTTCTCCGGTGCAAAACCGCATCCTGCTGGATGGTATGACCATCTACAATCCTTTCCACAGTATTGGCTTTTTCTCGGTTTTTGAAACAGAACTCATCCGGAACGTGGATGTACTGACCGGTGGTTTCAATGCTGATTACGGCGGCCGGGTATCTGCAGTGGTGGATGTTAAAACGCGTGAGGGCAACCGTAAACGCCTGGCCGGACTTGTTTCGGCCAGTCCTTTTCAGGCAAAAGCTGTTATTGAGGGTCCAATTGTCAAACTCAAAGAAGAAGGAGGCTCCAGCATCTCTTTTATTCTTACCGGGAAAAAATCGCTTATTGACCAAACTTCCAGGGCCCTTTACAACTATGTTGGCGACACCTCCAATATTTTCGGGTTATTTGAGCAATCCGAACTTTGGAAAGCACCCAACCGCGATACCCATGTAGTACGCGGCATTCATTTCCAGCATGAGGACTTATATGCTAAAGTGACCTTTTTATCCGGCAATGGCACCAAGTTTAACGTGTTCGGCTTCAAATACACGGATGCTGTGAATTACGGCATCACAAACTATGGCTGGAACAGTGCCGGTGGTGGTGGCGACTTCACATTAATCCCGGCCAACTCCAACACCATCATCAGCGGGGTGGTTACGGTATCAGGATATGACACTTACATTGAAGAGGCCGACCGACTCCCCCGCACCAGCGGAATTTCAGGCTTCAATGCTGCCCTTAATTTCACCAATTTTGGTCGTAACAGCGAATTTAAGTGCGGTCTTGAGCTCACCGGATTCAAAACCGAATTCGAATTTATCAATTTTAAGGGCTTTCCTATCGGACAGGTGGAGAACACCACCGAAATCAGCACCTATGCAAAATATCGCAAAAAGATTGGTCCGTTGGTAATCGAGCCCGGTGTTCGTCTTCAATACTATCAATCGCTCAACGATTTCAATCCGGAGCCACGCCTTGGCCTCAAATACAACATTTCCGACCGCCTGCGCTTCAAGGCGGCTGGTGGCTACTATTCCCAGAATCTTCTGTCTACCGTAAACGAGCGCGACATTGTCAATCTGTTTGTTGGATTCCTGTCCGGGCCTGAAGAAGCCCTGTATAAGCCTGGTACTACGCCCGGCATCGAGGCAAACCGCGCCAACCACCGCTTACAAAAATCCATTCATGGTGTTGGCGGCTTTGAAATAGACGTGACTGACAATTTTGACCTGAATGTGGAGGGATATTACAAGCGATTCACGCAGTTGATTGCTGTCAACCGGTACAAACTCGCAGCTTCAGATCCCAATTTCATTACGGAAACAGGGGATGCCTACGGTCTGGATATCTCAGTGAAAATTGAGGCCAAACGGGCATATCTGTGGGGCGCCTACTCCTATGGTTTTGTAACAAGAAACGATGGCATTCAGGAATACCCTCCTGTATTTGACCGTCGCCACAATCTGAACCTGGTAGGAACCTACCAGCTTGGCAAGAAAAAGGAATGGGAAGCCGGCGTACGGTGGAATTTTGGCTCAGGCTTCCCCTTCACACAGACGCAGGGTTTCTATAACAACGTCAACTTTAGTGATGGTGTGAATACAGACATTTTGGGAGGCAATTCCACCGCGCAACAACTGGGTATCATTTATGCCGCCCAAAGAAACGGCGGACGCCTACCCTATTACCACCGTATGGATATTTCCATGAAGCGCATCTTCAAGTTTGGCAAACACAGCCTGCTTGAGGTCATTGCATCGGCAACCAATGCGTACAACCGGCCGAATATTTTCTATTTCGACCGGGTACGCTACACCCGTGTAAACCAGTTGCCTATTTTGCCCAGCTTGAGTGCCACATTTCAATTTTAACTAAGGAAAAAAGCAGCTTTTTACCAATATTTTATCATGGAATATCGCCTGACTCAGTACTCTCATGGCGCAGGTTGCGGATGTAAAATATCTCCCAAACTGCTGGATAACATTCTGAAATCAGGTCTGGAAAAACAACATTTCCCTGCGCTATTGGTTGGCAATGAAGAACGGGATGATGCTGCCGTTTTCGATCTGGGCGATGGTACTGCCATCGTCAGTACCACCGATTTTTTCATGCCCATTGTAGATGATGCTGAAGATTTCGGCCGGATAGCTTCGGTCAATGCCATCAGCGATGTATATGCTATGGGAGGCAAACCTTTGGTAGCCATAGCCATCCTGGGCTGGCCCATCAACACTCTGCCACCGGAGGTAGCCAATGAGGTGATCGAAGGCAGCAGAAAAGCCTGTGCAGAAGCGGGTATACCACTGGCTGGCGGGCACAGCATCGACAGCCCGGAGCCAATTTTCGGGCTGGCCGTTACCGGGCGGGTGTCGCTGAGACATTTAAAGAAAAACGGCGGGGCAACTCCCGGCGCCAAACTATATCTCACCAAACCAATCGGGGTGGGTATCCTGACTACTGCCCAGAAAAAAGGCGTACTCCAGGCCGAACACGTAAGCATCGCGCCCGATAGCATGAAAAAGCTGAACAGTATCGGCGCTGTTTTCGGTGAACTGTCCTTCGTGCAGGCCATGACAGACGTTACCGGGTTCGGACTACTGGGGCACCTGTCAGAAATGTGCGAGGCTAGCTATGCCAGTGCGTCCCTGAACTTCCATGCCGTACCCACCATTGATCGCAATATTCTGGATCTGTATCTCGACCAGAAATGCGTGCCAGGCGGAACCATTCGCAACTGGGACAGCTACGGGCACAAAGTGGAAGGTGCTAGCGATTACCAACAAAAAATTCTGGCCGACCCGCAAACCAGCGGAGGGCTGTTAGTGGCTGTGGCTCCTGGCCATGAGGCAGAATTTGAGGCTCTAGCCGCCCATCATGGCTTCCACCTGAAGCCATTTGGCATAATTACAGAAAAAACGACTGCACTGATCACGGTTGAGACCGGGAAGGAGAATTAATTCCCCTTCCCGGCTTCTGCCGATAGTATTTTGATCTCTACCCGCTGGTTGGTTCTTCTTCCTTCCGGCGTAGTATTTGGCACAAGCGGCTGCTTTTTACCGTAACCTTTGTATTGCACCCGACCGGCATCAATGCCCTTATCGATCAGATAAGAGGCCACTGCTCTTGCGCGGGCAGTACTCAGGTAGTCGGCAAATTCATCCGTAGGTTGGTTATTGGTGTGCCCGCCCACTTCGATGGTTACTTTGGGGTTTTCCACCAGAAAATCATACAATTCATCCAGGTAGGTGTACACCGCCGGGCGCAAGCTGGCACTATCCGTGGCGAATGTCAGCAATCGCATGGGGATGGTTTGTCCCTGCTGGATAGCTCTGGTTAGCTCAGGCATGGCGCGTTTACCGGTTTCAAACTCCAGTGCAACGGTGCAGCCCTGGGCATCCGTAACGGTTACACTGTGATTCCCGGAAGGAAGCTTGTTAGCAACACTACCGGTCTGTTTGGTATCCCAGGCTATTTTATAAGGAGCGGTGCCGCCTTTTACAGATACCTGTGCTTTACCATCCGCTGTAGTTCCGGAACTGGCGCCAATGTTCTGACTCAACTCTGCCGCAAGAGGTTCAGGTGCTCTTACGGTTATTTTGGCGGTCTTGCTGCTACCTTTTGCATCTGTTACCGTCACGGTGTATTCCCCTGCCACCAGTCCGTCTGGCGTTTCACCACTGACACCTGGTGCATTCCAATTCAGGCTATATGGCCTTTTACCACCGGCAATATCCACTTGCAAAGTCGCCTTGTCAAGGCCTCCACACTTGATCGGATTTTTTTCCTGGATACTTACCGTCAG
>JADZFI010000234.1 GCA_020850025.1 Saprospiraceae bacterium | reverse complement strand
GGAGGGACTGTTTTGCTACAACGGCTCCACATTTCAGCAATTTACCCTGGAAAACGGGTTACACAGTACCCAGATCACCGGCCTTTCCGTGGATGGCAATGGCCTGTTGCAAATTGCCTATGAAGACGGATTAGACTTGCTCAATCCCAAGCGAAAAAACCATGTGATGTATTGCGATGCGGCCGGCGTAGGGATCAACCTCAATGCCATGTGCACCGATGCCTCCGGCGATGTCTGGATGGGCATGCCCAATGGCATTCTTCGTTCAGCCGCCTTCGACGAGCCTTTTCTGGACGATCCGCACCCAGGCATCACTGCTGTATCTGTTTTGTTAAAATCCATTGATTTTCAGCAGCAAAACCGCTTTCCACACAACGAAAACTATTTCATTTTCAATTTGTCAGGCTTGTGGTTTACCCAACCGGACGCCGTGAGTTACCGGTACAAACTGGAAGGTTTTGATCCGGATTGGAAAGTATCGAAAGACCACCTGGCGTCATACCCAAATCTGCCGCCAGGCCGTTATACTTTTCGGGTACAAACCAGCGAGCACGGTCATTTTGAGGAGGTTCCGGAGGCCAGTTGGGAGTTTCTCATCGAAAAACCTTTCTGGCAACAGTGGTGGTTTGTCCTGTTGAGCACGTTGATCGGATTCAGTCTGCTCTGGCTGGTAGTACGCAACCGGGAAATCCGCCTGCAGAAAGAGGCGGGCCTGAAACGGGAGCGTGTACAAGCGCAATTCGACACCCTGAAAAGCCAGATCAATCCGCATTTTCTCGTCAACAGCTTCAACACCCTCATCACCATCATTGAGGAAAACCCCAAAACAGCCGTTCGGTATGTAGAACACCTCTCCGACTTTTACCGCAGTATTATGGCCTACCGGGAGCGGGATTTCATCAGTCTGAAAGAAGAGATGCTGCTGGTGCAGGACTTCTGTTTTTTATTGGAAAAAAGGTACGAAGAAGGGTTCAAGCTTCAGGTAAATCTCAAAGACACCAAAGGTCAGATCATGCCCCTCAGCCTGCAACTCCTGGTAGAAAATGCCGTCAAACACAACATTATCTCCGCCTCCAAACCCCTTGTTGTAGAAATTCTGACAGAGCAGGACGGCTATGTTACCGTACGAAACAACCTTCAGAAAAAAATCAAACCCGAACCCAGCACCCATTTCGGACTCCAGAGCCTGATTCGCCGCTACGAACTCCTTGGCGCCAAACCGGTCATCGTGGAAGAAACCAGGGAGTATTTTATGGTAAAAGTGCCTCTTGGGTAAAATTAAGTATAAGTTATGAAAATCCTCCTCATTGAAGACGAAAACGCAGCCGCCCGCCGGCTGGAAAAGCTACTGCTGGAAGTAGCGCCGGAGGCAGAAGTTGTTGGCCGACTGGACAGCGTGGAAGCAGCCATTGCCTGGTTTCAGGAGCACCCGCAGCCCGACCTGATCCTGCTCGACATACATCTGGCCGATGGGGCCAGTTTTGAGATCTTTCAGCATGTGAAAGTGAAAAGCCCGGTCATCTTCACTACCGCATACGACGAATATGCGCTCAAAGCCTTCAAGGTAAATGCAGTGGATTATCTGCTAAAACCCATTAAAGTTAATGAGCTGACAGATGCCATTGACAAGTTTAAACAGGTATTTCAGGCACAAAAAGCTCCCGCCGACTATTCCGGCTTGTTGAATACCCTTCATCAGCAAGATGCCGGTCAGCATTATTTGCGCCGGATGCTGATACGTTTCAGCAACAGTTTCCGGCTGGTGGACATGACCGATGCTGCCTATTTCTATACCAAAGACAAGATCACTTTCCTGGTATCGCGCAGCACCGGCAAAAGGTTTCCGGTGGATTATCCGCTGGACAAGCTGGAAAACCTCCTGGACCCGGCGGTTTTCTTCCGCATCAACCGTCAGTTCATCATTCATGTGCAAGCCATCAGGGAAATGCACCCCTACTCCAAGAGCAGGGTAAAAGTGGATCTAGAGCCACCCACTGACCAGGAAACCGTGGTGAGTGCCGAGCGTTCCTCCGAATTCAAGAAATGGCTGGTGGGAAATGAGGAGTAGCTGAATGGTCTGGATGACCGGGTGTGTCAACAAAAGGACAAAACCCGCTTGCCAGGCTATTGAAATTTCCATGACCAGGCCTTACCTTTGTTAGAAGCCTACACTTTTAACATTTCGTCTATGCGTCTTTGGTTACTCATTTGCCTTTTCTTTTGCACTTCAACACTATTTGCTCAGAAATATAAAGACATGATTGAGGCCGGCACTTATTCCCTCAAGGAAATCCGGCAGGAGGCAGAAGCCTATTTTCAAACAGTAGGCAAGGAACGCGGCACCGGCTACAATCCCTACAAACGCTGGGAATACGTAGCGTCCATGGAGCTGAACGAACAGGGCGTCAAAATACCCAATAACGAACTTGCGCAGCGCGCCCGCGCCTATCGAAAGGCAGAAAAGCAACGCCAGCTTGCAGAATCCGGCACATTTGCCGGCAACTGGAAACAGCTCGGCCCCACGTATAAAAATGCCACATCAAGCTGGAACCCCGGTGTGGGTCGGGTTACCTCCATTGGCCTCGACGAGCAAAATCCGCAGCATTTGATAGTAGGAAGCCCCACTGGCGGCGTCTGGAAAACCCTCGACGGCTGCAATACCTGGACGCCGCTCACCGACGAATTTTCCACCGTAGATGTTTATTCCCTGGAAATTTCCCCCTACAACTCCAATCATGACCTCTGGGGCAGCACTTCCGGCCGGGTTTATCGCTCCTCCGATGGCGGCCTGAGCTGGAACACCACCAGCAACCTTTCCGGCGGCGGCAAGGTAATCCGAAGTCTATACCACCCTGTAGATCCCAATATCGTATACGCCGTATCGGAAACCAACGGCCTTTTCCGATCCGTCAACGGCGGACAAAACTGGAGCGCCGTGGCGGGTGTGAGCAGCATCAAAGGACAGGATGTGGAGTTCAAGCCCGGCGATCCGAATACCATTTACTTTTCCGGCACCTCCGTTTTCAGATCGGTGGACGGCGGAAATGTATTCACCCAGATCACCGGGTTCGGTACGGCAGATAACAACCACAAGATGATCGGCGTTTCGCCGGCCAATCCGGCTGTTGTGTACGTGGTGGAATCTATTGGCGGACGGTTCCATGGTTTTTACAAATCCACAGACAGCGGCAGTTCTTTTACGAAACTCCACGACGACAGCGTCAACTACTTTGGCTACAGCGCCACGGGCGACGATGATCGAGGCCAGGCCCCCCGTGATATGGATGTGGCCGCCCACCCATTTGATGCCGAAGAAGTACACATTGCCGGTATTCACACCTGGAAATCCCATAATGGCGGCACTTCTTTTGAGTTAACCTCCCATTGGGTGCCAGGCACTGCAGCTTCGCTGGGTGTAGGTTACAACCATGCGGACATTGATATTCTGAAATTTTACGGCAATACCCTGTGGGTAGGCTCAGATGGAGGCATTTATTCCAGCATTGATCATGCAGAAAGTTTCCAGGATCGTTCCGTGGGCCTGGGTCTCCGGGAGTGTTACAAAATAGGCGACTCCAAAACCAATCCGACTGTGGGTTCCGGAGGCGCACAGGACAACGGTACCAGTGTGATGCGCACCAATAATCGTGTGTGGGTCGACTGGCTCGGCGCCGATGGCATGGAAACCTTTGTTGACTGGAACAATGCCAATAACCTTTATGGTACTTCGCAATACGGCTCCATGTACCGCTCTACCAACCAGGGGAATACCCGCAGTTCCATCAGCAAACCACCCGATGTGGATGACGGCGCCTGGGTGACTCCGTTTGAACAGGATCCACAAGTAGCCAACACCATTTATGTGGCCTTTGAAGATGTCTGGAGAAGTCCAAATAGCGGTAACAGTTGGGTAAAAATATCCGATTTCGCCGACGGCAATCTCAACCACATGAAGCTGGCGCCCTCCGACCGCAATCGGATTTATGTAGCCCGGGGCTCCAATCTGTTCACCACAGCCAATGGCGGCACCAACTGGGTGACAACGGCCAAATCATGGGGCACCAGCACTATCAACTTCATTGCGGTGCACCCTCAGCAACCGCAGCGCGTAGTCATAGTTACCGGCTCCAATGTGTACCATTCCACCGACGCCGGGGCCAATTGGACCACCATCACGGCAGGCTTGCCATCGGGCACCAAGTACTGCGCCACCTGGGAAAACACCGGCAAAAACGGCTTGTATGTAGGCGGGTTCGGCTTTGTAGCCTACACCAACGACGACCTCAACGGCCAATGGCTGGGCTTTTTCGACGGTCTGCCCAACGCACGGGTGTACGAACTGGAAATCAATTACGTATCCAATACTATTTTTGCCTGCACCTATGGGCGTGGCCTGTGGGAATCGCCGCTTTATCAGCCCGCTCCTCCGGCCGCGGCATTCAGATCAGATCTCCAGCAAGGCTGCAATACGCTTACTGTTCAATTCACCGATTTATCTGCCAACTCCCCCAATTTCTGGGAATG
>JADZFI010000233.1 GCA_020850025.1 Saprospiraceae bacterium | reverse complement strand
CAGAGCGGAAAATATGGCTGGTGCGGTATTCCAGTTCTGTACGGACATCCACAACTAGGATATTCGGGTCCAGGCGTTTCAGAGAGTCAATTTCTTTGGGCCAAACCCGAATAATGGTGGAATCCTGCAAAGCTCCGGCCAGGCCCTCCATTTTTTGAGGCGCCGGATTATTCTGACAAGAAAAAAAGGCAAACGTTGCTGCTAAAACAAAAAACATTGTGCGCATGGGATTGAGCGAAGACTAATTTGAGTTATTCTTTTTTATCCCGGTTATCCGGCTTGTCTTTCGGATTCTTTGGGCCGCCTCCCTGATTTCGATTGGGATTTGGTTGGCCACCGCCTTGGTTTTTCTGGGGGTTGGGCGGGCGCTGCTCCTGCCTTGGGCGATCGCCCGGTGGCTTCTGTTCGGGTCTGTTCTGGGGAGGGCGCTTGCCTTGTCCGCCGGCTTGACCGCCGGGCCGATCGTTTCGGCGAGGTGGAGGGCCCTGTCTTTTCCCCTGGAGGGCGTCGTTTTGAGCCGCTTTTTCTACAGCTGCCGCTGCGGATTGAGAGCGGTCGCGGTTCTTACTGCGTTTTTTCTTGCGCTTGTTGCGTTTTTCAATAGGCAACTGAATAACGTCGTGCACATTTTCGAAATCCGGTTCCGCCTCGTCGGCTTCCTCCACTTCCTGAGCCGGCGCCATGGCCAGAATGTCATCCAGGCTGGCGGGGAATTTGCCTGATTTGATCATATCGATGGCTTCCCATATCTGATCCACGTGGATAGGATACAGTTTGCCCCGGTCTTCAGCATAGGTATAAAACATCAGGCGTTTGAACACATCCGTTTTGATGAGGATGGCCAAACCCGCCTGGGTTTTGAGGCGTTCTGCGCGATCCGGAAAATCTTCCAGCGCATCAATGTAGGTATCCAGCTCGTAATTAAGGCAGCATTTCAGGCGACCGCACATGCCGCTGAGTTTGGTCTGGTTGATGGCCAGATTTTGGTAGCGGGCGGCGGCAGTATTCACGCTTTTGAATTCGGTGAGCCAGGTGGAACAACACAGTTCACGGCCGCAGTTGCCCAGACCACCAATGCGGGCCGACTCCTGACGTGCCCCGATCTGGCGCATTTCCACTTTTACCTTGAAATCGCGGGCATAATGGCGAATAAGCTCCCGGAAATCCACACGGCCATCGGCCGTGTAGTAAAAGGTGCATTTCCGGCCATCGCCCTGAAATTCCACATCTCCGATCTTCATGTTCAGATCCAGCGAGCGGGCAATGGCGCGTGCATGAATGAGAATATCGCGTTCTTCCTTGCGCACTTCATCCAGACGTTCAACGTCGCGTTCGTGGGCTTTTCGCACTACCTGACTCAGGCGCGCATCCGGGCGCACGCGTTTGCGCTTCATCTGCAGGCGAACGAGTTCGCCTGTCAGGGAGACTTTCCCAACATCAAAGCCGCCGGAAGGCGATTCCACTACTACCCAGTCGCCCGTGGTGGCGCGGGTATGCTGAGGGTTTTTGAAGAATTCCTTGCGCGAACCGTTTTTAAAACTGACTTCTACGACATCGAAGGGGCGCGGGTCGGAAATACCCTGAGCCGTAATCCAGTCGTATGTATTATGGCGATTGCAGCCGCCGGAGGCGCAACCGCCATTGGATCGGCAGCCGCCAACGCTATCTTTACCTGTTGAACAGGAGCATCCTATACATCCCATTGTTTTGTTTTTGGAATTTTACTGTGATTAGGGTGATTTTGATGACTAGAGTGATGCACTCAGCGCAAAAGTAGCAAGGCTATCAGCATTATTCCCTTATTTTAAGAAAGTTCGCTGCACGCGCTTTACAACAAGAGTAGCAATAGTCCTGTAAACACACAAATTCCGGCTGTTATGGCAAAATATCGCTGCAAATTTGGCCGGAAAAGACGCATCACACCTCCAATCAGAATACTTGGCAATGCCATGCCCAGAAAAATACCGCCGTAAACTTTTTGCCCCATTTTGCCGTCGTTGAACTGATGGGCCACAAAGTATTGTGCAATTCCCACCGCCAGGGTGAGCAGCAGCACCAGAGCCATTTTATTCCAGGAAAAAGTATTGGTTTCCATAACTGATTTATGTTTTCATGATCCTGTTCATGCGGATAGAGGTATCCAGGAACAGGATTTTTGGGTTGGCATTGCGTTCAATGTAATACACGTTGTCGTTGATCAACTCGGCAATTTGGGCAATTTTATCAAAATCAAGCACTTTGGCCATGTTTTGCGCGGTGGTCAGTTCTTCAGGGCGGAGCCGGAGGTTGTGATTTCCGGTGGTGACCAGTGCCAGCATTTCCCGAAGAAAATGGAGTCCGTATTGCAGGAACTGTTTTTGGTTTTCGCGGCCCAGGCGGGAAAATTCTTCTGTCCAGCTCACCATTTCCACGGCATTGCCACGCCAGCATTTGCGGAGCCAGTCGAGCAGCAGTTGTGCATCATCGTTGGCCGGGGTATCGGCCACACTCAGGGCCGCCCCGAAATCGCCACTACTCAGGAAGGCAATTTGCTGCGCGCGCTCCCGGCTCAGGCCGCGTTGCTCTATCAGCCCTTGTGCTACCTCATCGT
>JADZFI010000232.1 GCA_020850025.1 Saprospiraceae bacterium | reverse complement strand
CTTTCCGAGTTTGGATTTGGGATTGATTTCGCTCCAGTTGGTGATTTTTCCCGCCAGGATATCCTTCACCTGCTGGATGGTGAGCACCGAATCCAGATTGGCCGGGTTCAAAATAACGCCCAAAGCATCGAAGGCAATGGGTGTAGTGGGCGGCTTGAAACCTCTCGACTGGAAATATTCAATCTCCTTGGCCGTGAGTTGACGCCCGATGACCACCACCTGCACTGAGTCTTCAATCAGCGACTTTACCGCTTCTCCTTCCGATACATAACGCGGATTGATCTTTGCCGTTCGGTAAATAGAATCAAAGACGTCTATGCAGGAGGCAATGACGGGCTTATAACCCTCTTCCACGGCAACGCTAATTTCTCCCGTGGTAATGGTGTCCAGCACCTTACCGGTTTTATCGCGCTCGGCGCAGGAAAAAAGTAGCATTCCTGCTGCTGCAAAGCATAAAATATTGCGTATCATATCTTTCTTTGGTTAAAAATAATCGGCGTATACCCGCCATCCCCGGTAGGAGCCATATACTAAAAGCATGATGGCGAATATGTTGCGAAACTCCACCTGAATGTCCGGCAAAAAGCTTTTATCCAACAACAACCATGCACCCAAACCAAGATAAAAGAGCGTCATGCTGATTCCAAGAATCAGGAGAGGCATTCTGAAAGAACGCCTTTTTCGTATACGATCGTCTGTGGACATGGCTTTAAAAGATTGACACCGCCTTTTGCTAACGGTATATAACCGGTATTGTTCCTGCTTCCAAAGAGAAATTGGCCTTTTTCAAAAATTAGGATGCAAATTTCCGACAACTTGGCGTGAAGGAAGATCAGATTTTAAAAAATTTACGGCTTACGGTGGACGGTGGAGGGGGCTGGGGATGGTTTCTTTTGCCAACACCCCTCCACCGTAAGCCGTCAACCGTCTACCGTTACTTCGACCAGCTTACCCCGTCTTTGCCGTCTTTCACCGTGATGCCCACTTCAGCCAATGCATCGCGAATTTTATCGCTGGTAGCCCAGTCTTTTTGAGCCCGTGCCTGACCGCGGATCTCAAGGATCAGCGCCATCAGGCCTTCCACCGTGCTGCTGTCGGCGCCGGAATCAGCTTCGTCGCGCAAACCGAAAATATCGAACAAAAAGGCGCTGAACACCGTCTTGATCCGCTCGATCACCCAGGGAGATACCGCATCTGCCTCCAGCTGTTTGTTTGCCAGCTTGTGTACATAGCTGCCAATTTCATTCAGTGACGCAATGGCAATGGCGGTGTTGAAATCGTCGTTCATGCCTTCGTATGCGTCTTTCACCAGCCCCAGAATGGCGCGGTCGGTTTCGGTTTCCGAACCGTCGAAATTGCGGGCATCCACCGTCATGCTCTGCAAGATCCGGTTGGTTTCCATCATTTTGTTGAAACCTTTTTCCGCCGCAAGCAGGGCATCATCTGTAATATCCAGTGTGCTGCGATAATGGGCCATCAGCATGAAGAACCGAACCGCCATAGGCGAATATGCCTTGCTGGTATGGGCGCTGTTGCCGGTAAACAATTCGGTTGGCGTGATGGTATTACCGTCGCTTTTGCTCATTTTTTTGCCATTGAGCAACAACATGTTGGCGTGCAACCAGTAATTGGCCGGATGGCAACCGCAAGCGCCGTGGTTTTGCGCCACTTCGTTCTCGTGGTGCGGAAATTTCAGATCGTTGCCCCCCCCGTGAATATCGAAGGTTTTGCCCAGATACTTGGTGCTCATGGCAGAGCATTCCAGGTGCCAGCCCGGGAAGCCTACCGACCATGGGCTTTTCCATACCATAATATCCTGCGGACGCGCCTTCATCCAGATGGCGAAGTCGGCCGGATGCTTTTTTTCATCCTGACTTTTCAGCTCGCGGGTTTCGGCATATAGGTCTTCCAGGATACGGCCGCTCACAGCACCGTAAACGCCGGGCTGCTGGGCAGCAAATTTGGGCACATCAAAGTAAACGGAGCCATTGGCTTCATACGCCAGCCCGTTTTCCAGGATCTGCTGCACCATTTCAATCTGCTCCGGAATGTGTCCGGTAGCGCGCGGTTCAATGCTTGGCGGAAGTGTATTGAAAATCCGCATCATATCGTGAAAGCCTACGGTGTAGCGCTGCGCTACTTCCATGGGTTCCAACTGAGCTACCTTGGCGCCTTTGGCCATGCGGTCTTCCCCGTCGTCGGTCAGGTGACCAACATCCGTGATGTTGCGCACATAACGCACTTTGTAGCCAATGTGCAGCAGATAACGGTAAATCATGTCGAAACTGCAGAAGGTACGACAGTTACCCAGGTGCACATCGTTATATACGGTTGGGCCGCACACATACATCCCTACGTGACCAGGGGTGATGGGCTGAAACTCTTCCTTTTTTCCGGAGAGTGTGTTGTAGATCTTAAGAGATTGCTGTTCTGTCATAGGCCGCAAAGGTAAAGGCAAAAAGTGTGATTTTATTACAAAGACAACGAGGGCACTAAAGGACCCAAGGTTCGAAAACGCTTAGTATCTTTTAGTGCCCTCTGTGGCCTGGTGGAAGAATATCAGACCGCTTAATTGCTGGACATTTTGGTTTCAGACCGCCTGTTGGTTACTCCACTTCGGTAACCTTCAGCATGTTGGTAGGCAGGCGTTTGCCCATGGGCATGGAGCCTGTATTGATAATGGTATCGCCTGGTTTAACAAATCCGCTTTCCTTGAGGATATCTACGCAGTCCTGAATGGTTTCGTCGGTGGTGGTAAAACGATTGTAGTAAAAACACTGTACCCCCCAAAGCAGGTTGAAAGCGCCCAGTTTGACGAGCTGATCGCTGAAGATGAAAATATTGGATTTCGGGCGGAAGCTGCTGAGTTTGAAGGCGGTGTATCCGGAAACCGTATGGCCCACAATACCTTTTGCTCCAATGGCTTCCGCTACGTTACAGGCGCTGAAGATGATGGTATCGGAATGGTACAACATAAATTGCGGTGCGGGGGTGGGGCGACGCGTACTGATCTGGGGCCAGTATTGTTTCTCCGCCTCCGCAATGATCTTCGCCATGTACTGAATAACCAGCTTGGGGTATTTACCCACCGATGTTTCGCCGCTCAGCATCACCGCATCGGCGCCG
>JADZFI010000231.1 GCA_020850025.1 Saprospiraceae bacterium | reverse complement strand
CAAACCCGTTTTTGGGTCCGTCGTGAGCCATGGAAGTGAATAAAATCTCTCCGGCGCCCCGGTCAACCGCTTCCAGTGTCCAATCCAGCAGATTTCTACCTGTGGAGATTCGGCCTCCGTTTAGATACACTACCCAGTCGGGCTCTGGTTTTGCATCCACCGCCAGCACCACGCATTGACTCCCGAAAACCCGGGCCAGTTCAGTGATCAGCTCCGGCCTCCTGAATGCGGCAGAATTTATGCTGATCTTGTCGGTGCCGGCCTGCAACAAAGCGCCGGCCTCTTCCACGGAGCGGATGCCTCCGCCCACGGTGAACGGGATATCCAACACCTCCGAAATGTGCTCAACCAGCGAAATCAGGGTCCTGCGGTCTTCATGCGTGGCTGTTATGTCCAAAAAAACCAGCTCATCAGCTCCTTGCCGCGCATATTCCTCTGCAAGTACCACCGGATCGCCGGCCTGACGGAGCGATTCAAATTGAACGCCCTTTACGGTCTGACCATCTTTGATGTCCAGACAGGGAATGACTCTTTTTGCAAGCATTTATTTGATTTTCAAAAAGTTATCTAAAATAAGCTGCCCGGCTTCCCCGGATTTTTCCGGGTGGAACTGCACGGCAAAGAAGTTATCTTTCTCCAATGCTGCTGTAAACGGCAGACCGTAGTTCGTAGTAGCACTGGTGAACTCGTTTCGCTCGGCGAAATAGCTGTGTACGAAATACAGGTAGGCGCCTTCCGGTATCCTGTTAAATAAAGGGCCCTGCAGTTGCTCAATGGTATTCCAGCCCATGTGTGGCACCTTTTGGAGACCACCCTGCGTGTCAAATTTCCTGACGAGGTTGGGAAAAATCCCCAGACAGTCGGTATCGCTTTCTTCCGAATGTTGACAAAACAGCTGCAAGCCCAGGCAAATGCCCAACACCGGCTGTTGCAATTCTCGTATCAGATCGTCCAGGCCTTTTTGCCTCAGGTAATTCATGGCGGTAGAGGCCTCCCCCACCCCCGGAAAAATCACCCGGTTGGCGTTGCGTATTTGCTCCGGATCATCCGTCCACAAGGCATCTTCACCTAAACGCTTTAAGGCATGCCAAACAGAACGCACATTTCCTGCGGGGTATTTGATAATCACTGTTTTGCTCATAACACGCCTTTTGTGGTGGGTAATTGCTGATTGTTTTGACTTCTTTGAACACTCATTTTTACTGCTTTGGCAAAAGCCTTGAAGATTGCTTCAATTTTGTGGTGTTCGTTGGCGCCTTCCGCTTTAATGTTCAGGTTGCACCTGGCAGTGTCGGAAAATGATTTAAAAAAGTGAAAGAACATCTCTGTCGGCATGTCCCCAATTTTTTCCCGCTGGAAGCCGGCTTCCCAAACCAGCCAGGGCCGCCCCCCCAAATCAATGGCCACCTGAGCCAGTACATCATCCATGGGCAAGGTAAAGCCGTAGCGTTCAATCCCGCGTTTGTCCCCCAGCGCTTTGGAAAAGGCTTCTCCCAGCGCAAGAGCGGTGTCTTCAATGGTATGATGTTCGTCAATATGCAAATCACCTTTGGCTTCCACTTGAAGGTCCAATTGCCCGTGCCTCGCCAGTTGATCCAGCATGTGATCGAAGAAACCCAAACCGGTTTTGATACAACTATCGCCTGTTCCGTCCAGATTCAGGGCAATTTTAATATCCGTTTCTCCGGTAGTACGGCGATGCTCGACCATTCTGGGCGGCTGTTTCAGGAACTGATAAATTTCTTCCCAACTGGAGGCCGTTAATGCTATGGGTATTTCGCTGCCGTCCGGGTTGTACTCTACACCCTGCGCGTGTTGTAAAGTCATACCCGGCGTACTTTCTGCAGCAATGGCCTGATCGTTGCGCAGCAAAATGCCTTTGGCGCCGAGGTTCCGGGCCAGTTGCATATCCGTCAGCCGATCGCCTATGACAAAGGAGCCGACCAGATCGTATTCGCCGCTGAGGTATTCTTGCAGCATCCCTGTTCCCGGTTTTCGGGTGGGTAAATTTTCATGTTTAAATGACCGGTCAATGTGCACATTTTTGAATACTACCCCTTCATTTTCAAGGGTTTTCAGCATTTTCAAATGGGCCGGCCAAAAGGTTTCCTCCGGGAATAACGAAGTGCCAAGTCCATCCTGGTTGGTGACCATGACCAATTGAAAATCCAGAGCCTTGACTATGCGTACCAAGGCATGGATGACTCCGGGTATAAACTCCAGTTTTTCCAGGGAATCCACCTGTTGATCCGGCTGGGGTTCCTGGATGATACACCCGTCGCGGTCTAAAAAAAGTATCTTTTGCATGTTAGGAATGAATGTCAAATTGGTGAAGCGCCGCCAGAAGTTGCTGGTTTTCAGATGGCTTTCCAATGGTAATGCGCAGGCATTGGGAGCAATGCAATTCCTTATGCCGGTTTCGGACCAGAATGCCTTGCAGGGCAAGTTGTCGGTATAAAGAATCGGCGTCTTTTACCCGAATAAGGAGGAAATTGGCATCGCTTGGGTACACTTCAAGCACTGTGGGCAACGTTTTCAACGCTTCAGCCAATTTCTCCCGCTCTTCCCGGATTTGTGCCACTTGTTGGGCCACTTCTTCCTTTTGTTTCAAAGCCGAAAGCGCATGTTGTATGGTCAGGCTGTTGATGTTGTACGGATACCGAATGTTGTTCAATTGCCTGACCACAAACGGGTGAGCGAAAGCCATGCCCAGGCGGATGCCGGCCAGCCCCCAGGCTTTGGAAAAGGTTTGCAGTACCACCAGGTTAGGGTATGCTGGAATCCGGCTAAGCCACGACTTTTCTTTTGAAAAATCCTGATATGCTTCATCTACCACCACCAGGCCCGGGAAAGTCTCCAGTATTTCGGTAATGAACGACTCCGGAAGGCTTGCTCCTGTAGGGTTATTGGGCGAGCAGAGAAACAGTATTTTGGAATGCTGGTCGGTCACAGCTGCTACGGCTTTTGGGTTGGGCCTGAAATCTGGGTTCAATGGTGCGTTTCTGACTTCCGCGCCCTGAATTTTAGCCTGAACCGCATACATGCCATAGGTGGGTGGCATTTGGATCACATTGTCCCTACCAGGTTCGGCAAAAGCCCGAAGCAGGAGGTCAATTGCTTCATCCGAGCCATTGCCCAGGAATACCTGCGAGGTTTCCAATCCCTTCCATTGGGCAACCTGGGCCGTTAGCTGGTTTCGAAGATTCCCCGGATACCGGGCCAAAACCGGGTCCAACGGCCCACCCAGGTTGTTTTCGTTGGCATCGAGCATCACTCGCTGCTCAGGCATCCAGTCAGGCGATTCATCGCGGGCAGATGAATAAGGACTGAGCTGCAAAATATTGGTACGAACTAAAGATTCGAGCGAAACATTCATAGGATCCATCATTGGTTGGCCAGGCGAATCGTTACTGCCTTGGCGTGTGCTTCCAGCCCTTCAGCCTCGGCCAGTGCTTGAATGGCGGGTCCGAGCAAGCTCAATCCCTGCCGGGTGATTTGTTGAAAAGTGACTTTTTTCAGAAAACTATCCAGCGATACCCCGGCATAACCTCTTGCAAAACCATCGGTGGGTAGCGCATGGTTGGTGCCGGATGCATAGTCGCCGGCGCTCTCCGGGGTGTAGTGCCCTAGAAATACCGAACCCGCATTGACCACTTCGGATGCCCATTTTTCCGGGTTGGAAACCGCCAAGATCAAATGCTCCGGCGCATATTCGTTTGCCCAATCCATGGCTGTTTGCAGATCATCCGCCAGTATTACCCGACTGTTTTGCAGGGCTCTTTCCGCAATTTCAGCACGTGGGAGTGTTTTAAGCTGATCTTCCAGTGCTTTTTCCACCTCCGGTATCAATCCGGCCTGATCGGTGATCAACAACACCTGACTGTCCGGGCCGTGCTCTGCCTGACTGAGCAGGTCGGCTGCAACGAATGCTGCCCGGGCGCTGCCGTCTGCAATGACGCAAACCTCTGAAGGTCCGGCCGGCAGGTCGATGGCCACTCCTTCAATACTAACTAATTGTTTGGCGGCTGTAACCCAGGTGTTACCCGGACCAAAAATCTTCCAAACCGCCGGAATGGTGGCGGTTCCGTAGGCCATGGCGGCAATGGCCTGAGCACCTCCAATGGCGTAAATTTTTTCTATGCCGCACAACCGGGCACTGTACAAAATAGCGGGGTGTACAGCACCTTTTTTGTCCGGTGGGGTGCATAGAACCACTTCCCGGCAGCCGGCAAGTTGGGCCGGAACGCCCAGCATCAAAACAGTGGAAAACAAAGGCGCTGATCCGCCAGGGATGTAGAGCCCTACCCTCTCCACGGGCACACTCTTTCGCCAGCAGATTACTCCAGGCATGGTTTCCACGGGCGGCTCCTCCACTTTTTGACGCGCATGAAACAGCCGGATGTTTTGATAGGCCACCTGAATGGCGCTTTTTAATTCCAGGGAAAGAGAGGCCTCTGCACCCTGGATGTGCGCTTCCGACACCCTGAACTGTGTGGTTTCTATGCCATCAAATGTCCAGGTGAATTTTTGGAGGGCCACATCTCCATCCTTTTTTACGGCATCGAGGATGGCTGCGGTCTGAGCCAGCAGGTCTGCCCGTTTTGATGCTTTTGGGCGGGCGAGAATCTCATTTGATAGCGCTTTTAATGGATATTGATAAACTTTCATGGTATTGGCTTTTTAGAGAATCATTCGTTCAATCGGAATCACCAGAATGCCTTCAGCGCCGGCAGCTTTGAGTTGTTCCAGAACATCCCAGAAGATGGTTTCCGGCACTACGCTGTGCAGGCTGCTCCATCCCTCTATCGCCAGAGGAAGGATGGTGGGACTTTTCATCCCGGGAATGATGGAAATGACCTTTTCAATGCGGTCATTTGGCACATTCATCAAAATGTAGCGGTTGCTTTTCGCATTGCGGTTGGCTTGAATCCGGAACATCAATCGCTCCAGAATTTCCAGTTTGGCTGGGGGCAGCTGAGGATTTGCAATGAGCAGGGCCTCTGATTGCAGGACAGTCTCCACCTCCTTTAATCCATTGGCCAGGAGGGTACTGCCGGTACCCACAATGTCGAAAATGGCGTCGGCCAGGCCCAGAGATGGGGCAATTTCAACGGCGCCACTGATCTCGTGAATGTCTGCCCGCAGGTTGTGTTCCAGCAAGTAGTTCTCCAAAATTCTGGGGTAACAGGTGGCAATGCGCAGATTTTCCAGGGAGCTTTTCCCGTTGAAAGCCACTGATTTGGGGATGGCAATGCTGAGTTTACAAGCGCCAAAGCCAAGGCGTTCCACGCAACGAACGGTTTTTTGTTTTTCGAGTATGACGTTCTCCCCCACTATGCCGGCATCCACGACATTTCCTTCCACGTATTCCGGAATGTCGTCGTCGCGCAGAAAAATGATTTCCAGGGGGAAATTGGATGCGTGTGTTCGCAGGGTTCGGTTCGGACTGCTGCCAAAGGTGATTCCTGCATCGCGCAGCAGCGCTACGGAATCTTCGAATAATCGTCCGGATTTTTGAATGGCTATGCTTAGCATGAGTGTTATGGAAGTATGGAAATACAAAACCGGCTTGCCGTGTACACGACAAGCCGGTTTTGGTGGTAAAATAAATTACGCAGGAATGCGCAAACACCTCATCGGTTGCCGGGTGGCAATTGATGATGGTGATGATGCAAAGACATTCCAGTGAATGATTTCATGGGGTCAAAGTTATGGGCACTTTTTCCATTGGAACAAGCGTGCTGTATGGGTTTTATAAAAAATAAATTTTCGATTGCTTTTAAACAGTTGATAATCAAACCTT
>JADZFI010000230.1 GCA_020850025.1 Saprospiraceae bacterium | reverse complement strand
CCTCCTGCTGGCCGAGATTGGCGGGTGGGTTCACCGTGATGCTGCTGCCGGTTCCGGAAGCGCCCAGGCCAATATTGGTATTGTCGTTTGTCCAGTTAAAAGTAGGCGGAGGGGTGCCTGTGCCGGAGAAATTAATGGTGAAAGACGTGCCCGCACAACCGGTTACGTCCGGCTCCGGATCAACCGTTGGCAAAATTCCTGAAACAGTGACATTGTCGAACCAATAGGTTTCTGCAACCGCCTTGTTGGAAAGCGTAACTCTGATCCGGACCGTGTTTCCACTAAGCATACCTATACTAGCTGTTCCATTGCCTCCTCCACAAACATATCCAAACTGCACCCAGCCACCGCCGTTTATGCTATACTCGAATACTATTTGGTCATGACCATTGTCGATGGCGGCATCACCGGTGCATCCAAAATGCGGGCCACCCGCTGAACATTCAAGGGTGCCGATGGAGCCATAATCTACAGATAAACTAACATTGCAATATCCGTCAATATCAATATCGTTGGTTACCCAGGAGTTGTCTCCACCTCCACCCCCGGTTGCAACGCAACAAGGGGCGCCTTCTATATCAATCACCTCATAGCGGCCATTCTGAACACCATTAAACGATTGAGGTGTTCCATCGCAATCTGTGAAATTGCTGTCGTCCCATCCCGGTGCAGGTGGCGCCCCGGCAAAAGTCTCTTGCCAGATGATGGTTTGTGCAGAAATATGGAAAGATAAGGTGAAAAGAACAGTGAAAGCAAGATGCTTGAGAAACTGGAACATGCTTTTCGAAAAATATAAGTCGAAAAAAAGGATGAGGATCAAATAAAGGCGAAAAAACGCCGCAAGGTAGCGCTAAATGCCCGACTATAAGTGATAAATACATGAACTTATTGGCAAATTTAACCTGATGATCAGCCTTTTGTCATAATCCGACCAATTGGCATTGCATTCATCCGCCGCTCCCCGGGAAAACCCGTCCGAATACTTATTTTTGCGCCTATGCTCAGTCAGATACTTTCCAAAATTCAACAGCACCATGCCCGTCTGGTAGCGGTTTCCAAAACCCACCCGGCGGAAAAAATCCTGGAAATTTACCGGCAAGGTCAAAGGGTGTTCGGAGAAAATCGCCCCCAGGAGATGCAGGAAAAACAGTCTTTGCTGCCTGCTGATATCCAATGGCACATGATCGGTCATTTGCAAACCAACAAGGTCAAGTACATTGCGCCCTATGTTGCCATGATCCATTCGGTGGATAGCCTGAAACTGCTTCAGGAAATTGACCGTCAGGCGCAAAAGCACAATAGAGTGATTGATTGCCTGCTGCAATTTCATATCGCCACAGAGGAAAGCAAGTTCGGATTGGATGAACAGGAGGCCGTTGCTTTATTGGAAAGCGCCGAATATGCCGCGCTCCACCACGTTCGGCTGTGTGGTGTCATGGGCATGGCCACCTTTACCGATGATCAGCAACAGGTTCGGCGGGAGTTCCGGCAACTTAAAAGCATATTCGATCGCCTGAAGGCCAGGTTCTTTGCCGGTGATGATCATTTTCGGGAAATCAGCATGGGTATGTCGGGCGATTGGGAAATGGCATTGGAAGAAGGAAGTACCCTGGTGCGCATAGGTAGTTTGATTTTTGGCTCCAGATAAATTTGGAGGTGTGGATTAAGTTTTTGAATATTTGCATTGGCGTACCGGTACGGTGTTGCGAATTTTTAAAACTTTTAATTCCCAAATACTGTTTAACAACACTACCGTACGGTAATAACTGGGTATCAATAGCCCCGTGATTTATCGCCGGGAAAAGACGGTTTATCATCTTTCGGGGTTTTAACCCCAACACCTTTCGCATTCCAACCCATCCTCATGGACTTCAAACCTATATTCCATCCCCAAAATCGCCCGATCCTGATTGCCGGACCCTGTTCTGCCGAAACGGAAGAGCAGGTACTGGCCACTGCTCATGGATTGTCGGACAAAGGCATAGATTTGTTTCGCGCAGGCATCTGGAAGCCCCGCACCCGACCGGGCGCCTTCGAGGGCATTGGTGTGGCGGGTTTGCCATGGCTGCGAAGGGTGAAAGAAGAAACCGGCTTGCGGGTTACTACCGAAGTGGCCACAGCCCAGCACGTCTATGAATGTCTGAAATACGGCGTTGATGTACTTTGGATTGGCGCCCGCACCACCGTCAATCCATTTTCTGTTCAGGAAATTGCCGATGCTCTCGCAGGAACGGATATACCGGTGATCGTCAAAAACCCTGTAAACCCAGACTATAAAGTGTGGGTGGGCGCCATGGAACGCTTGTACAAAGCCGGCCTTCGCCGCATTGCCGCCCTTCACCGCGGCTTTTCCACCTATGGCGACTCCAAGTATCGCAACGTGCCTCGCTGGCAGATGGCCCTTAACCTCATGGAGGAATTTCCCGGCCTGGAGGTGATTTGCGACATCTCGCACATCTGCGGTCGGCGCGACATCCTGGCCGAAACAGCCCAAAAAGCCTACGATCTGAATTTCGATGGCCTGATGGTGGAGGTTCACCCCGATCCGGACAACGCCTGGAGCGACGCCGCTCAGCAGATCACGCCGGAACGTTTCGGTGAAATGATCCGTTCGCTGGTCCTGCGCTCCGCCACTTCTGAAGACCCGGGATATCGGGAACAAATTGAGCATTATCGGCAGCAAATTGATGAGTTCGACGAGGAGATTATCCACCTCATTGCCCAGCGCATGCACCTCGTTCGGGAAATCGGGTACATCAAAAAAGACAAAAATGTGGCCATCTTCCAGCCTGAACGCTTCCGTGCACTGGCCGACGCCTGCCGTATGCGTGCCGAAAAAGGCGATCTGAGCCGCGAATTCATCAGTCTCTTTCTCGAAGCCATTCATCAGGAAGGCATCAACCAGCAGGAGCGCATCATGCACGAGGGACTGACGGAAAGCACCCGCCGTGGTGATTTGTGGATGAATGACTAATGGGCCGTGCCTGGTTCGTACTTTTGCCGAACCTAATCTGACCCATGAAGAACAAGCACCTCGTTCTCCTTTTCCTGATCACGGTGATCGTTGGCCTGGCGCTGCGCAATGCACCCTGGCGCGATACGGAGTATTTTCAAAAAAACCTGCTCAAAGCGGATAGTTCCCAAATTGTACGGATAGCATTCTCAGGCATCACCCTGGTGAGGACGGATATGGGTTGGGTGGCTGAGCAAAACAGCAGAAGCGCCAAAGTACCTGCTTCAGAAATGACCCCTTTTCTTGCTGCGCTTTCCCGGCTAAACTCCATCCGAATTGTTCCAACCGAAAAGCCGGACACCTGCGGATTGAACCCCAATGACGGCATATCAGTAGTAGTCTACTATGCCGGTCATAAAACTGAATACCTGTTACTTGGCAAAGAAACAGAGGATCAAGGCCGACCGGTTACCTACCTCTCCATTGGCAACAACAAAGGAGTTTACCTGGTGGAAAATGCGCTAAGGAGAACTTTTTCCAAAACGCTAGACGATTTCAGAAAAGCGGCAGTTGTCTCCTTTCACACCTCGGATGTATATGCGTTTTTGATTGAAACCCGATTGGCCGACTCGCTGGAGGGGTATTACGATAAGGACACAGAACGTTGGCAATTAACCAAAAACTCGCGTTCCATCTCCAATGACAGTGTAATGGTCTGGCTTTCGAGAATGGAAAAATTGCCCAAACTACCTTTCGCTGATCTGTTCGACGAAACCCACGAAGGCAAACAGCTATATTCCCGT
>JADZFI010000229.1 GCA_020850025.1 Saprospiraceae bacterium | reverse complement strand
TCTATTATCGTTTCTCCGATCAGGAGCCTTACCGCATGATGACCATGTCGGAAGAAAATACCCCCGGGCTGGCAGCAGGCGTTAAAGCGTTTGCCGCACATATTGAAGCCAAATCCCCGGATGCTGTTTTGGACTATTATCTGCTGGCTGAGAATGTAGGTGCTGCCGAATTTCTACCATTACAGTACACCAGACAGCCTTTTACGGTGAAACTGAGTGATTTGAACAAGTAAATCCTTTTTGAATAAATGCTGATCCGATTCCTTTGGCCGGAAACACGGATCAGCATTTTCATTTCATTATCTACCCCTGCCATCAGAAAATCAGAACCAGAACGTTCTTCCAACTATGAAACACACCTTTCTGATTTTATCATTTATCTTGTCTTGTTTTTCAGCGTTTGCCCAGGAGTTCTACGGGAATGGCGTGCAGGAGGTCAAGATTGAATTCTCTCAAAAAAATTGGGACTCCAAGCTGGATTCACTTAAAAAAGTTAATCCGGAAGCAAGATTACTGGCCACTGTATGGGTAAACGGGCAGCGTTTCGACAGTGTTGGGGTGCGCTATAAAGGAAATAGCTCCTATTTCCGTACCCGTAATGAAACGCTGAAGAAGTTGCCGATGAATATTAAGCTTGACTATAAAAAGAAAGGTCAGGCTTTGAAAAACGGCCACAATACGATCAAGCTATCCAATGCATTCCTGGATCCAAGTTTTCTGCGCGATCCGCTCTCCTACGAACTCATACGGAAATACATGCCAGCACCTCAGTGCAACTTTTCCAAAGTGTACCTGAATGGCAAATATTGGGGACTTTATGTCAACTCTGAATCGGTGGACGAGCAATTCATCAAAAAGCATTTCGGCGCAGAAGGAGGATTTATTGTAAAATGCGATCCGGATAACTGGAAGAAAGTAAGAAGTCAGACCGGATGTCCAAAGGGGGACAACGCTTCGCTGACCTATCTTAATGATAATGCCGGCTGTTATGACGCCTTTTATGAAGTAGAAGATCCCGCCGCCTGGAAGGTCCTGATCAATATGATCAAGGTGCTAAATAAAACTCCGGACAAGATTGAAACGGTACTAAATGTTGACCAGACCCTGTGGATGCTTGCATTGAACAATGCTATGGTCAATCTGGATAGCTATAATGGATCACTTTCACACAATTATTACCTGTGGTTTGACTCCATGAATGTTGCACATCCGATCATTTGGGATTTGAATATGTCTTTTGGCGGCTGGCGCCGCGATTTCAGCTTCCAGGAAATGACAGATGATCAATTGATCCAATATTCGCCATTGGCTGAGTTCGAAAACCTGCGTCGCCCACTGATCTCCAAATTGTTGAGAAATCCGTTTTATCGGAAGGTGTATCTCGCCCACCTTAAAACCATTTATACCGACCATCTAAGCACCGGACAACTATTGACCAGAGCACAGATAATGTCGAAGGAAATTGACCCCTGGGTTAAAATGGACACTTTGAAGCTGTACAGCTATGCTGATTTTCAGGCCTCCTTCGACAAAACCATGAAGACTGGTCAGGACAATGTGATTGGTCTTCGTCAATTGATGGCTAAAAGAGCGGAGTGGCTGGGCAAGCATCCACTTTTGAACAAGCCCCAGCCTGGCATTTCGGATGCTTTGGCAACGGTGGATGGTTCAAAAGTGAAGGTCACGGTTAAGCTGACCAACGCAACCAAAGGAGGCTGGCTCTTTTACCGCGCTAAACCGCAGTATGCCTTTAACCGGGTTCAGATGGTTGACGACGGTACCAATGGTGATATGGCAGCAGGAGATGGTATCTACACTGCACTTGTAGACGCCGGGATCATCAAACACTGGTATGTGGCTGCAGAAGGAGATGAAGCTGCAGCTACGTTGCCGGAACGAGCTTCTTTTGAATTTTTCAAGCTGTAGGTTTTGAACGCATCCGATTTTCAATCTATTGAAAATCAAGTGTCATTCAAATCTCCAAAATCAGACTAAGCACAATATAAAACAGAAAGGCCTCGTAGACGCTAAGCATCTACGAGGCCTTTTGAATTCAGCCCTTCGGTACAGGTTAACCTTGAATGGCTTTTATACCTGGCAGTTCCTTGCCCTCGAGGAATTCCAGCATAGCACCACCTCCAGTGCTAACGAAGCTGACTTTTTTACTCAGCTTCAACTGGTTTACAGCGGCAACGGAATCACCTCCGCCTACCATGGTAAACGCGCCTTTTTTAGTGGCAGCAGCGCAGGCTTTGGCCACTACTTTAGTGCCTCCGGCAAATGCCGGCATTTCAAAGACCCCCATTGGGCCATTCCATATTACAGTCTGGCTCTTACGAATCACAGAGGCGAAAGAACGGGCTGCCGAAGGGCCAATATCGAGCCCCATCCAGCCATCCGGAATCTGATTGCTGGGGCAAACCTGTACGGATGCATCGGCAGCAAATTTGTCGCCACAAACAGAATCCTTTGGTAACAATACTTTGACCCCGGCTGCTTTTGCCTTTTTCAAGAAGTCTTTGGCTATCTTCAACTTGTCGGCCTCTACCAGTGAATTTCCAACAGCCCCTTTTTTTGCCAAAAAGAAGGTGTATGCCATAGCCCCGCCTATCAAGATATTGTCGGCGTAATCCAGGAATTTCTCCAACAGAAGGATCTTGTCGCTAACTTTGGATCCACCGGTGACGCATGTGACAGGTTTGGCTGGATTTTTCATGGCCCGGGAGGCGTTTTCAATCTCCCGATCCATCAATAAACCAAACGACTTGTTGGCCTTGTCAAAATAATTGGCCACAATGGTGGTGCTGGCATGCGCCCTGTGAGCGGTTCCAAAGGCATCGTTGATGTAAACATCGCCCAGGGCAGCCAATTTCTTGGCAAAAGCTGGGTCGCCCTTTTCCTCTTCCTCGTAAAATCGGGTATTCTCGAGCAGAAGTACTTCTCCTGGTTTTAACGCTGCAGCCTTTTTCAGGGCTTGTTTCCCCACGCAGTCATCGGCAAAATGCACTTTTGCTTTCAGCTTTTTCCGCAGGTGTTTGACGAGATGCTTCAGCGTAAATTTTTCTTTGTTGAGACTACCGTCTGCATTCCGTTTTTCCAACGGACGTCCGAGATGCGACATCAGAATGGCGGAACCTCCCTGATCCAGAATTTGGCGGATGGTTGGAACAGCCTCCCTGATACGGGTATCGTCGGTGATGTTATATGATTTGTCCAGCGGCACATTAAAATCTACCCTGACAAGCGCTTTTTTGTCTTTAAAGTTGATATTCATAGAGAAATGAAGGTGAAAAGTTTGGCGCTAAAGAGCGCTGCAAATGTGAAAATAGTCACGCAATCCGACAAGAATCGCCGGGTAGATTAATCATTTTTTTTCCATTTGCCGGTGCAACGGTGTGATCAGTGGCATTGCTGCCGAGCCATACCATGGATGCAGTTCCATAATTAGCCGACCCGATTTTATGGCCGGATCGGTGGCGGTCAATGCCTGGGCCTCTTCGATAGTAGGCACATTAAAAAGATAGATGCCACGAATTTCCCCGTCGTCCATGAACGGCCCTGCCAAAACCAGTTTGCCGCTTTCAGCCATTCGGTTGATATTGTCCATGTGACCTTTCTGGATTTCCGCAACAGTGATGGAATCCTGGTTCCTGTTTGGACCTCTTTTCAGGAAAGCCATGACATAAGGTTTCATACCACGTTCGTCGGCTCCAAGCTTGGCAGCCATGGTGGCATTATAGCTGCTGTCTGAACCAATGATTGCATCGTAGAGATTGGGTGCAGCGCTCGCATTTTGGGACGGCTGAGTATTGCATGCGCACACAATGACAAGCAGTGGAAAAAAAAAGAGTTTCAGGTTGATCATAAGGAAAGAAAATTAAATCCATTCGGAAAGATTGCCGGCTTTCTCCAAAACTATGCGGCCGTTTTCATCGAGGGTTACGGTTCCACATTCTGCTCCGGGATCATGCTCGAAAAACAGAATTTGTTTTTTCTGTAGCGCTTCCCGAAGCATGACAGCCTTTTCTTCCAGGGTTACCAAAGGGCGAATATCATAGGCCATGACGTATGGCATGCCGATATGCCACCTTGAGGGCATGGCATCGGCGCAATAGAGTAATTCTTGTCCGGACGACAGGGTGATTAATGGCGCCATCAAGGCTTCGGTATGCCCGTTGAACAGCCTGATTCTGATGCCTTCACAAAAGTTGATTTCGGGCTTGTCTTCAACAAAATGCAATAATCCCATTTCTTGAAGCGGGACAAAGTTTTCTTTCAAGAAAGAAGCCTTTTCCCGCTCATTGGGGTTCATTGACCATTCCCAGTGTCTTGGATGGCTCCAGTATCTGGCATTTGGAAATGAAGGCTCAATATTTCCGGTAACTTCATTTTTCCAGAGTGCTCCTCCACAGTGATCGAAGTGTAGATGGGTAAGTATTACATCCGTAATATCTTTCCGTTTCAAGCCGGCTGCTTCCAGTGAGCTAAAAAGGCTCTGTTCCCCGTGAGGAAGGAAATGACTGCGGAATTTCTCATCCTGTTTGTTACCCAGCCCCGCGTCTATCAAAATATTGCGTCCAGCAGATGTCTGAACGAGCAAGGGCCGCATGGACCAGGTACACATGTTTTGTTCATCCGGAGGATTCAGCTTTTGCCACATTCTTTTGGGTACTATACCGAACATGGCGCCGCCGTCCAGTTTAAAAAATCCGGCATGCAGTGCGGTGACTTTCATAGAAGGGGGAATTTATCGTTGAAGGTTATAACCTTTTTCACCGGCAAGATACGTTAAAAAACGATTCAAGCCTTGCCACTTGGCCTCATCCAACTCGTAGCTGATGTTTTCCCTGAAGTACCGTTCTGTATCAAATGCGGGGTTTGAAGGGATGATTTTCAGCAATTCCGGCAAATGGTCCAGGCCGAAGCGCAATGCATGGTTTAATCTTTGCGCCAGCTCAGGATCAATCGGTTTGGTGCTGATC
>JADZFI010000228.1 GCA_020850025.1 Saprospiraceae bacterium | reverse complement strand
GTTCATGATCTCCTTGCCTTTCTTCAGGATCAGACCCGGCGAAGGCGCTACACCTTTGGTGCCGTGGAATCCTTCCGTTACACTGTCCTTGGTGCCGGGAATCTGACGGCATTGACTGAACATTCGGGTGCCGTCAGCATATTCAAACTCAACGGTATGGTGATCGTAGATTTCGCCGGTTTCCGGGCCGATGCGCACCTGTCGGCCGCCGGAACCGTAGGCCTTTACCGGATATGCCTGCTTGGCCCAGTTGCTGACATCCAGGTTGTGCACGTGTTGTTCCACAATATGATCGCCACACAACCAATTGAAATAGTACCAGTTATCCATTTGGTATTCCATTTCGGTCTGGCCTTTTTTGCGCGGGTGAATCCACAATGCCCCCATGTTCCAGTAAACACGTGAGGTGATGATCTCCCCAATAGCGCCGTTTTGCAGGCGGTCAATCCACTGCCGGTACACATTCTGATAGTGTCTTTGGAGACCGACCACAACGTTCAGTTTCTTGCGTTTGGCTTCTTCAGCAGCGGCCAGCACCTTGCGTATCCCCGGGCCATCAACTGCCACCGGTTTTTCCATAAATACCTGTTTGCTGCGTTTCACTGCTTCTTCAAAATGAGCAGGGCGGAAGCCAGGAGGGGTTGCCAGAATAACCACATCGGCCAGTGGAATGGCTTTTTTGTAGGCATCAAAGCCCACGAACTTGCGATCTTCAGGCACATCCACCCGATTTTTTACGGATCCCTCCACCCCAATGATGTCTTGCAGATCGTCAGCTGTGATGTTTTTATAGGCCTCATCAATTTTCGAACGAAAGGCATCCGCCATGGCCACGAGTTTTACGCTTGACCTGGCAAGCAGCGCCTGCACCGCGGCGCCGGTTCCACGCCCGCCGCAGCCAATGAGTGCTATTTTAATGGTATCATCAACCAAGCTTTGTGCCGCCTGTGCCAATGGAAGGCCGCCGAGCATGGCGCCTCCGGTGAGAATGGTTCCTGTTTTCAGGAAATCGCGTCGTGTTGTACCTGATTTTGACATATTGAAGAAAATTAAATGGCAGAATGGGGCAATTGCCAATAGTTCATGAGTGGCGAAGGTAATTGTTGAAATTATCTCTTTAGCTCAGGAATCCGGGTTAGTTTTGCGGGTCATTTATATTTCCGATAAAACTTGAATTTTACATGAAACGGAAGATCCTTCTTGTACTTGCCGTAACTTTCAATCTGGCATTAATCCATGCTCAAACCCCAAAAGAAAATCTCGAAAAAGCTGTTGAAAACTACAACGGAACCCGCACCTTGCAGGATGGCTTCAGCCCAAAGACACTAACCGATGCCGACATTGCCATCGTTAAATCAAGGATGGATCAGGGCCTGGCGTTGCTCGACAAAGTAATGCTGGAGGGCAATGCCGACCAAATCAAAGTGGCCCGGTATTTTAAAACCAATTTCAGGTATGCCTACTTCTTCACCCTGGGCATGAAAGGCAGAAATGCCGATGCATACGAGTTCAATAAATTATTTGAAGCAGATATGCTCCGTTATTCCGAAGCGGACTTCCCCATGTCGTACGACTTTTTTGAAAAGAAGTACACCATCAAATGGGAGAACTTTTCCACTACACAAGCCGAATACCTTACCGGCTTCGGAGAGATTTGCTACAACCTTGGAAAAAATCAGGATGCTGTGAGGTTTGCCAAACTGGCACTCAATCACTCCGGAGTATCTCCCTATTTAAAATACATTGCCGTCAACAAGATACTGGATGCCTACGGCAAGGACAACAGCGTAATAACCCGAACCGAATACCTGGATTACGCCTTGTCCTCTGTTCAGTTGTACGATCAACTGGACACGCCTACCAAGGAAACCGTCAAGGAGAACAACTATCCCACCACCTTGAAGGGCTCCAATATTCTTAAGCAGGCATTTGAATCTGATAAGAGTCCGGCCCACCTTACCCGGGTGGGCACCGCAGCACCCATTGCGGCCCGGTACGAAAAAACCAAAGGACATGCGCTGGACATGTTTGATTACTGCTACCGCAATAACTATAACGGAACGGAGTCTTTCCATACAGCCGCTCTTGAACTCGCCAAGGAACAATTCCCGCTGGGAACCTCTACCACCCGGCAGGCCTATCAGAATCTGGGTGACAAGGCGCTGACCGTGCTGGTGGGGAAAATTTACCCAAATGAATGCGAAAAATATGGAAAATTCGCCTCCGATTACAAAACGCTTGGATTGAGCGGAAAAGGCCTTGAACTGGAGAAAAAGCAGGCAGCCTGTATCAAAAAAAGAGAAGAAGACAACAAACGCCGCGAAGCTGAACAACGCCGCGCCGCGCGAAAAACCAATCGCTATTTCAATGTGTATCTGGGTGTGGATGTGATACCATTGCTCACATCAGTTGAAAAAATGGACTTTGGCGGACATATGGATCTCAGAGGCAGGCGTGTGGCACATTCTTTTGGTTTTTCATTGGTAAACCAACGGAGAGATTTTAACTCAAGTAGTACAAGATGGGACGGTAACCGGTATTTCTATGCCTTGAAAATATTTGGTAAAGACCCGAAATCACCCACTTACAGTGGTTTTTACTTAGGCTATTCCGATAAAACCTTTGAAACCCTGCCGTCGATAACCCTGACAGCAAAAGATGGCTCCGGTTTGCGCACCATGGACCTTACCCCGATTGACAAACAATATGAACTCATGTGGAACAGCGGGGTTCAAGGACTCGGCAGAGGATTCGGTGCAGATTTCTGGTTTAGCCTCGGCGCATCGTACAACCAGCTCTCTTTCAAGGAACTGGACCAGCCGGACGATTACACTTTTGACAACAATGACTTTTTCGACAGCCGGGATAAACTGGAAAGCATTCAATTCAAGATGAGAATGGGCATTTCAGTAGGTCTCAATATGGGCCGCAAACGATAGACAGACTTAGAAGTGTACTACTTCATGGGCCAGGGCAAACATGGCTTCATCACCATTGGAGTTTCCATAAGCGATGATGCGGTCAAATTGTCCGAGCTGGTAAGCAGCCTTTATTCTGCGCTCTTTTTCCTTCCGGTTACAATTGGGCACGGCAAAACGGCCGGTAAAACGGGGCATTGTACTTGGCGATGTCCCGTTTTCATTAAATTCAAGTTCCGTACAAAGACAATCAAAGCCATACGAATGGCAGAAGGGCTTTAACCAGATATCCAGAGAAGCCGATACTACCACCACTTGATCTCCCCGTTTAACAGCATCGAGTAATTGTTGAAGCAAGGCCTGGCGCAGCAAAGCCGGCAGCCTGTTCCGATAAAAGGCCATACCGGCAGCTTCCATTTCCTGCTTTGTTCTGCTTTTAAAAAATATCGCCAACAGCTTTTCCTTGGCACGGTCATTCGACCATTTACCACCAACCCATAACCCCATAAAACTTGCCGGAACTAGCACCATTGCGCGCAGCCAGGCCACAGGACCGGCGGCGAATTTCAGGAAATGCCATAAGGTATCGCCACGGGTCAGTGTCCCGTCGAAATCACACAGGTGCAATATGCGAGGCTTATTGTCCATTGTTCGGTTGGATGACCATGAAATGTTGATTTTCTTCCAACAACCTGCCCTTTTTTAGATAATCGCGTGTCAGGGAGAGTTCCGGATCTATCGGTATTTTCTCTAAAAAGCTCTTTTGGATGAGCAAAACTGGGCTATTTAGATGAATAGCCTCCTCCACCAGGCCATTATTGCCGTTGGTTTCCCGGTTCACCACCCAGTCGAGCGGTAATGGCGG
>JADZFI010000227.1 GCA_020850025.1 Saprospiraceae bacterium | reverse complement strand
ACAACGAAAGCTTCCTGAAAAAAGGCCGCAAAGACTTTAGTCGTAACTGGGGCGATCGCAAACTGGACGACAACTGGCGCCGCAGCAATCGCTTGCTGGCCGGTGGGCCGGATGCAGGAGCCGCCGGCGATTCTGCCAAAACCAATGTTGTGGCAGAGGCTGATTTGAAAGATATCTTCTCTAACATACCAAAATCTGAGGAGGAACTCACCGTATTGCACATGGCAACCTACGAAGCCATGTACCAGTTGGGTACGCTGTACCGTGATCGGCTGCAAAACAACCGCCGGTGCACCGGTACACTGGAAGAACTACAGGCCCGGTATCCGGATACGGCACGTTTCGAAAAAGAAACCTGGTATTACTGTTATCTGGCTTTCAACGACCTGAAAAACGAGGAAAAGACCCAGTATTATTACAACAAGCTGATTGAGAAATACCCCAAGAGCGCGTATGCCCGCACGCTTACCGATCCCAATTTCCTCAATGCCACCAAGGAGAAGGAGCGCGATCTGAATAAATATTACGAAGAGACCTACGCACTTTTCCAACAGGGTGGATATAAAGAGGTGTACACCCGCTGCGAAGAAGCACCCCGAAAATTTGGCTCGCAAAACCCATTGGTTGCCAAATTTGCCCTCTTAAGTGCCCTTTGTACCGGTAACTTGAGCGGAAGCGAAGCTTATTGTGCTGCGTTGGGACAGGTGATCAAACAATACCCCGATCAGCCGGAGGCCACCCGGGCCAGAGAAATAGCCCGTGTATTGGCCTGCAAGGGCTTCGAAGTAGATGAAAAGAAAAAGACAGATTCAGCCCCCATTGATGATGCCTTTACCCTGGAGGACGATAAGTTGCACTATTTCATTGTGGCCCTTACCGGCGATAATTTCCGCCTGGATGAAGTGAAAGCAGCGGTGACCGATTACAACAGCGAATTCCATAAGACGGAACAGTTGCGTATCTCCAATATTTTCCTGGGTACGGATACCAACACCCCGATTGTGGTGATCCGGAAGTTCGACAACAAGGAGCAGGCCATGCGGTATTTCAATGAAGTGAAGAATGAAAAAGGATTTTTGGGAGAAACAGCCAAAAAGACGTTCAATAAAGAGATGTTTGCGGTGACACAGGAAAATTACCGGCGAATCCTGAAGAACAAGACCCTGAATGGATACCGAGAGTTTTTTGAGGAAAATTATCTGAAGAAGAAGTAGATGCCTAAATTTAAAATGACCCTGGAATACGACGGGTCGCGATACGCCGGCTGGCAATTGCAGAAAAACGACCGCTCAATTCAGGGCGAGTTACTGGATGCCGCCGCAAAACTGTTTGGGAACCAGCCCATTGAGGTGTACGGCGCAGGCCGCACCGATGCGGGTGTACATGCACGCGGACAAGTGGCGCATCTGGAGGTCCCGGAAACACGACTCAACCCGGATCAGATTCGGATTGGGCTGAACGATGTGCTTCCGCACGACATCAACATCCTGCGGGTGGAAAAAGCCCATCCCAAATTCCACGCACGGCACGATGCCCGCAGCCGGACTTACACCTACCAGATCTCCAAGCGCAGGGATGCCTTCGGGAAAAAGTATGTGTGGTGGGTGCGCGATGCGCTCAATGTGTCGGCCATGCGCGACGCGGCGGCCCGTCTGGAAGGTTTTCACGATTTCAGATCCTTTGGCGCCACGGAAAAAGAAGGCCAAAGCACACTGGTGGACCTGGACAGGGTAGATATACGGGAAGATGCCGACCGGATTTACCTGCACATTACCGGATCGCATTTTCTTTGGAAAATGGTGCGACGCATAGTGGGGGTGCTGGTGGAAGTGGGGCGCGGAAATATGACCGGCCAGGATGTGGAAACATTTCTCAAAACTACCTCCCGGGAACCCGCCAAATACACAGCACCACCCAGTGGTTTGTTTTTAGAGCAAATTGACTATTAAGGAAAGCATAAAAAAAGAGTCATCACCGAAAATTTCCGGGATGACTATTTTTTTGGGATGGAAACAAACCCTTAAAGATGAGCTTCCAAAGCTGTTTTTGCGCTGTATTGCAAGATCTTCTGAAGAACAGCGGAAGATGGGTTGAACTGAACCTTGGGCAATTGCGCTTTGGCAAAAAGTAGTTGGCTGAAATCGGCGCCTAAATCGGCGTCGTCTTCAATCAAATGAGCCATTTCGAAAGCCTCGCTTGCGGAAAGTTCGCGGTACAGAAATTGCACCATTTGTGCATCATATGTGTAGGTTTCGTCCATAGGCAGATGGCCACATGTTGTTGGGTGAAAAAGATAAAATCAGCCATAAAACTTGTTATTTGTTCGGGATATTGCATGTCAGAGAAGTTTATTTAAAATTTTAACATACTCCCGGAGGGAGATGATTTTTAGTGGGCCGGGGTACTGGCGTTTTGCCTACTTTTGCCCCTCGAAATCCGTGGCGAAATGAGTCCCGGAATAAAACCCTGCCAGGCGAAAGAATGCCTGAAACATGAAAGGAGTTGAACAAATAGAGCACACACTCCATAACATCGCTTCGCCCAAGCGGGGTCACACTTTTTGGGGTTTGGTAGGCGTGTTGGCCATTACAGCGCTTCTATTGGGCATCGAACACTACAGTTTGTTGAAGGCGCCCAATGAAGTGATTATTGCCAACAGCAGCGACGGGTACAAAAGCTACATGACGGCCCTTTGGCATGTCAGGCACGATTCCGGCTACGTACATTACACTGGCATGAACTATCCCTTCGGGGAACACGTGTTGTTTACCGACAACCAGCCCATCCTCTGCAATATGATGCAGTGGTGGAGCCGGAACATGTGGGATGTGCGGGATGAGGTGGTAGGCTTTATACACCTTACCCTGGTGCTGTCCATGATTTTTGGGGCGGGCATACTTTATCTGTGGTTGCGCAAATTGCACCTCCCGGTGTGGGTATCCGGATGGGCAGCGCTGGGAATGGCCTTTTTATCGCCCCAATATGGTCGTTTCGACGGGCATTTCGGCATGGCGCATTTGTGGGTATTACCCATGCTCATGTTTCTTTTGTGCCGGTACGAAGAACGCAGTAGCCGCCGATACCAAAGTTTGCTGATTGGCATGCTGGTTTGGTTTTCAGCGCAGCTGCATTTTTACAATATTGGGGTTTCGGCGGTATTTCTGGGTTTTTACACACTTTTTCAAATACTCATACATCCCGGCTGGCGAAATACCTGGACACGCATCAGTCATTACATCGTGATGGTGGTGCTGCCGTTCGTTGTGCTGAATGTGTGGATACACTGGTCGGACTATTTTCAGGACAGGCCGGTTTCTCCTTACGGATTTACGGATTACATCGGCCGCTGGGAAGGTGTGTTCCTGCCCTACCCCTACTTTGCCCTGCATCGCTGGATCAGCGATTGGATTGTTCCGATCCGTTCCCTGGATTTTGAGGCAGAGGCCTACGTGGGTCTGGCGGCCACCATTTTCACCATTTGGTACCTGTTTGTCCGCCGATTCAAGGCTTTTGAGCCGGAATGGGAGGCAGCCGCTTATCACCGGGTGCACAAAAACTACCTCAGAGGTATCAGCTTCGCGGCATTTGCCACCCTGCTGTTCGGACTGGGTTTCCCTTTTGCTTTCAATGAACTGGAATGGCTGGTGAACTACATGGGCCCGCTTCGGCAGTTCAGGGGCCTGGGTCGGTTTACCTGGGTGTTTTTTTATGTGATCAACCTGCTCCTGATTTACGTATTGTGGAACCGGAGCGCGCGTTATCTGCCCGGGGAAAAGTGGATGGCCTTTTTGAAAAAGCATGCTGCAGGGCTTGTACCCGTTTGGCCTAAGGTGGCGAGGTACGGCTTGCTGGTGGTATCGCTTCTGGTGTTGAGCGGGGAGGCTTATTGGTTTCAAAAGAACAATCCGCTTCAGTTGGTCCTGAGTCCGGCCAGGCGCGAAGTGGCGGCTCCCAACCCTGGCCATTGGCTGAACAAGGTGGATTTCGGCAGGTATCAGGCGTTGATGCCGTTGCCCTATTACCATATCGGATCGGAGAATATGTGGCTGAACTTTAATTTTCCGCTGTTTCAAAAAGTGCAGACTACCGCCTACCACACCGGCATACCGGATATGGGGGTGGTACTGAGCAGAACCTCCATCAGCCGAACGGTTAAATCGCTCCAGTTCTCCCTTCCTTCCTGCGAACCTCCTGAAATGCTTTCGGAATTACCGGATAACAGGCCCATTGCGTTGATGATACAACCTGAAGAATGGGAATTGGTGCAGAAAAAATACCCACACCTGACGGAAAAGGCCCGAACGGTGTACAATGGCCCGGAAATGAGGATCATGTCCCTCATTCCCGACAGCGTGCGCACCTGGTACGCGCAAAAGATAGTGGAAGAAAAAGCAGGCATGGAGCGTAACGCCCGATACAGCCGGGAAAATGGTCTGCGCGCTGATCAGCCGACCAGCTGGTATAAGCGTTTTGGTTTTGATTCCATTGAATCGGATATTTCCTATGTTTTTCAGGGAAAAGGCTGTGGACAGGGTTTGCTGAGCGATACCACCCGCATTTGGAACGGCGCTATCCCTAAGGGCGCTTATACTTTCAGCATTTGGGTAAAAGCCGACGAAGACATGGCCCTGCCGCAGGAATACCATATTCATACCGGTTCAAGTTTCCTGAACGGGAATCTGGGCAATGGCATTCAAACCATTGTAAGGGGTTGGGCGCTGTGTGAAATCCCTTTTGAAGTGACGGAGGAAAGCGCCGTGGTGGACATTTTTCTGCACAAAAAAGACATTGAAATGCCTTTTTGGTATGATGAAGGCATGATAAAGGCCCAAAACGGCCATTTTTATCTACAAAAAACCGGGTGGTTGATGCACAACAACTACTGGTTCAGACTGCCACCCGAATAAGCACAACCGTATTAAACATGCAGCTTTTAAAAAACGTACGAGTTTACGATGGCTCCGGCGACCATCCCAAGCTGGATATCCTCCTCCAAAACGGGGTGATTGCGCTGGTGGCCGACCATATTCCCGAGCCGGAGGGGGCAGAAGTCATTACCTCGGGCCATCTGTGCGTATCACCCGGATGGCTGGATGTGGGCGTGCAAACGGCAGATCCGGGTTACGAGCACCGGGAAGATCTGTCTACCGCCGCCGCTGCTGCTGCCGCGGGCGGGTTTACGGCCATTGCCTGTTTTCCCAATACAGAGCCGGCACTGCATACCAAATCGGAGATCCTGTATGTAAAAAGCAAGTCCACGGCGCTTCCGGTGCATTGTTATCCCATCGGGGCAATTTCTTACAATGTGGAGGGAAAAGACCTGGCGGAGCTCTATGATATGCACGCTGCCGGAGCTGTGGCGTTCAGCGATGGCAAAAAAGCCGTGCAGGATGCCGGTTTGTTGCTGCGCGCCCTGCAATATTCCCGGGCATTCAACGGATTGATCATCAACACGCCGCACCATAAAACCATTGCAGCCGGCGGCCAGATGCACGAAGGACTGATGAGTACTTCTCTGGGCCTGAAAGGTATTCCGGCCCTGGCGGAGGAAATTATGGTACAACGGGATCTGAGTTTGCTGGAATATGCAGAGGGCCGCTTGCACATTCACCTGGTTTCAACGGCCAAAAGCGTGAGCCTGATCCGTGCCGCCAAAAAGGCCGGTTTGCCGGTTACCTGTTCCGTTGCGATAGCCAATCTGTGTTTTACCGACGAAAAACTCTCGGATTTCGATTCGAACTGGAAAATTCTGCCGCCTCTGCGTGAAAACGAAGACATGCACGCGCTCCGCGAAGGCCTGGCCGACGGCACCATTGATTTCATCAGCTCCAATCATACTCCCTGGCATGAGGAGGCAAAAAATCTGGAATTCCCGTACGCAGAATCCGGCATGATTGGTCTGGAAACGGCATTTGCCCTCTGCCGCACTTATCTGGACCGGACCTTGAGCGTACAACAGATCGTGGAAAAACTCTGCCTGGCGCCTCGCCGAATCCTGGGCCTGGATATTCCGAAAATAGCCCAGGGAAAGCGCGCCGAACTCACCGTATTCGATCCGGAGGCAAAATGGGTAATGGAGACCGGGCACATCCGCTCCAAATCCAGAAACACCCCTTTCCTGGGAGAAACATTTACCGGAAAGGTAATCAGAACCTTTTCGGGGAAGTGATTATACCGCTGAGGCGCGGAGATTTTGATCATCACGTCTTTACATCTCTGCGTCTCCGCGCCTCAGCGGTATAACCACTCCATATCTGATATCAAAAACACTCATGCCTGCACGTCAACCCTCCGCATCCGATTGGTTCCTGATGATTTTTCTGGCGGCCATTTGGGGAGCCTCTTTTCTTTTTATTAAAAAATCAGTGGCCATTTTCACACCGGTTCAAATGGCCATGTGGCGCATGGTGCTGGCTACGGTGGTATACATTCCCATTGCTCTTACCTTTTGGTCGAAAATTGACTGGAAACGCTGGAAACCGCTGGTCATAGTGGCTTTTTGTGGCTCGGCCATCCCGAATTTCTTTTTTGCGGTAGCGCAACAACACGTTGACAGCAGTCTGGCGGGAGTGTTGAACTCCCTTACTCCCCTTTTCACCCTGCTGATCGGGGCGTCTTTTTTCAGCATGGAGTTTTCGCGGGATAAGATCCTGGGCGTAACCATCGGTCTGAGCGGCGCGCTGATCCTGGTTTTGTTCAACGGAAAAGGAGGGATGTCCGGAAACGCCTTTTTTGCCTTTTTGTGCGTACTCGCCACCGTTTGTTACGCCATCAATGCCAACACCGTCAACCGGCATTTGCGCGATCTTCACCCGGCCGGAATAGCCTCGGCCGCTTTTATGATAACGGGTTTGTTGTTCATCGCCGGCTTGTGGTACTCCGGAGGCTGGCAGGTGGCCTGGCAACACCCGGACGGACTGAAAGGGCTGGGCTTCATCTTTTACTTGTCGGCCATTGGCACCGTGCTGGGCTCCATCCTGTATTTCATATTGCTGCAGCGCACCAGCGCCATATTCGCCACTTCGGTCACCTACCTGTTGCCCGTAGGCGCCCTTGCCATAGGCGCACTCGACGGAGAATCCATCGGTCAGATGGACCTTATAGGCACTGGAATCATTCTGCTGGGGGTGTATCTGGCGAGGAAGTAAGGCTTTTGGACGATGGCACGATGAACGATGGGAGGATGGATGACGAAGACGTTTTGCCGCGATGCGGCGGCGGGATCTCGTCCTATCATCCGGGCTACCAATGTTGAGGGGCTACGCCCCGGGGCGCTGGATAACGAAAAGTCTGAATTACCATTTTACGCCGCCTGTTCTTTGGGTAAATGATAACTGTCGTTCATCGTCCCATCGTTTATCGTGCCAACGTCCTATTTCAGCAGTCCATTCAACTGTGTGTACAATTCCTGAACGGATTTATCCACCGGAATGCCTTTTTCGCCCCAAACAATGCGGCGTACCATGTCGCCGTCCTGCCATTCGAGGAAAGAATAAGTGTTGCCCGGGTGTTGAAAATCCACCTTGGTTAAGGTTTCGGCTGTTTTAAACAGGGATTTGGCCTTGGCGCCCTTGGTTCTGCCGCCTTTGGACACGGCGCCCATGATGTCGCGGTTGAAGATTTGGCCGTTATCGCAGAGAATATGCGAGGATTCCTTGCCTGCAAATCCGCCGCCGGTTCCCCAGCGCAGTTGTTGGGGCGGAAGTTTGTCGGCAGCGTATTTATTGCTTTTGCAGGAGGGTAAAAGGGCGATGGCGCCGAGAAGAAGGCTTAGGGTGATCAGGAGGTATTTCATGACATAAAATTATAGGATCAAAGCAGATCTTTCCCAATATCCCGGCGGAAATATTTCCCTTCGAATT
>JADZFI010000226.1 GCA_020850025.1 Saprospiraceae bacterium | reverse complement strand
GGCTCCGTAGCTTAATGGATAGAGCATCTGACTACGGATCAGAAGGTTAGAGGTTCGAGTCCTCTCGGAGTCACCAATTACTGTTAAGTGTTTGAGTGTGTGGGATCTATATCCTAGCACACTCATTTTTTGAAGGCAGTATTCTCAACTAGAACACTTAAATTTTTTCTAATGTCCAGAATTTGTGACCTGACGGGCAAAAAGCCGGTTTCGGGAAACTACGTTTCCCACTCTAACCGCAAGACCCGCCGTCGTTTTTACCCAAATCTTCAGACCAAGAAGTTTTTCATTCCGGAAACGAATGAATGGGTAACGCTCAAAGTGAGCACGTCTGCTATTCGCACCATTTCCAAACTCGGAATTTACCAGTACATTAAGAAGTTGGAGAAAAAAGGTGAAATCACCTATTATCCTACCAACGAGTACGGTTGTTAATTCCCCATTCTTCAACATTTTCCTTTCCCCGGGTTTAGCCGGAATAGAAAAATAAATCATTTTGCACAATGGCAAAGAAAAGTAAAGGCAACCGAATCCAGGTGGTTCTGGAATGCACGGAGCACAAAAACAGCGGTCTGCCCGGCACTTCCCGTTACATTACGGAGAAAAACCGCAAAAACACGCCGGATCGTATGGAGTTGAAAAAATACAATTCCATCATGCGCAAGTACACGGTACACCGCGAAATCAAGTAATTACTTCACCGCTCAATATTGAGATACCATGGCAAAGAAAGTTTCCAAAAACGCCCGTGTAGCACAACGTACTGCCAACGCAGGCTCCGGCAAAGACCATGTTAAAGTGGTGAAAGCCGTAAAAGATCCCGTTACGGGCAAATACACGTACAAGCAAATGATTGTACACAAAGACAAGGTTAAAGACTTTTTCGCCGACGCGAAATAAGCATATCTTTACCAGTCTGGTTATATATACATCAGGGTGTACCGTACATGCGGTACGCCCTGATGTTTTTTTGCCATATATGTTATAAATTTTAATGATTAGTACGAACTTCCTATTCTGGAACGCCCAGCATAAACGCTACCTTTGTCACGTAATCCATAATTTTTCATCTACACGCCCCAAATCTTAGGCATGACACCACTGCGTTTGGTCATTTTTGAGGATAACAACGATTTTCGGGAGAGTCTTTTGCATCTTTTTCGTTTTACGCCAGATGTGGAGGTGGTAGCGGCCTATCCGGATTGTTCCGGAGTGCGCAATGCTGTAGCCCAATGGAAACCCGAGGTGGTATTGATGGACATCGATATGCCGGGTACGAACGGCATAGAGGCCACGGCTGCTGTAAAAGAGGTTTCTCCCACCACTCAGGTAGTAATGCTGACGGTGAGTGAGGAAGAAGACAGAATATTTCAGGCACTGCGAAATGGCGCCACCGGTTATTTATTGAAGAAATCAGGCCCGGATGAACTCGTTGAAAGCGTCCGGCTGGTGCATAAAGGCGGTTCGCCAATGAGCCCGGCAATCGCCCGAAAGGTGCTGCAGTTTTTCCACATGAATCTGTCGGCGCCGCAAACTGCTGCTGCGGCCTCCCAAAAGTCATTGGAGGCTGAGGATGAAGATGTCCTTGCCACCGGATTAACGCCTCGGGAACAGGAAATTCTCGAGGCGTTGGTGGACGGGTTGTCGTACAAAATGATTGCTGCAAAACACTTTATCAGTACGGACACGGTGAAGAACCATATCCAGGGAATTTACCGCAAACTGCATGTGAACTCAAAAGGGGAAGCCATCAGTTACGCATTGAAAAAAGGACTTGCCGGAAACCGATAAAAACCAGTGTGACCGGGACAGACGGATCACAGACACTATTTTTTCCCTGCCCTAATCTGAATACGTGGATGTTTGGACAAATCAGGGCAAACACTATGACTCACGGCGAGCAAGCCGCACCGGAACCGGCGTTGGACGGAGTACCAAAAATAACACCCATTGAACCCTCCGCCTCCGGCCCGTTTCGTTTTTTTACAACCCCGATTGGTAGTTGATACCGGTCGGGGTTGTTCCATTGTAGAAACCTCTTACCTTCGCCGCTGTTTTTCATTACATCAACCGTTTTATGTTTACGATCAATATCTACTTGCGTTTTGCCCTGATAGTGGGCGGTATACTGGGGGGCATCGCACTCTGGACGGCCTTCGGGTTCTGGTACGGTTTTCCTTTTCTGTTGGTCGGCATTATCCTGTTGGCAGGATATCTGATGCTTGGCACCATATTATCCACCAACCAACTGCTGTCTCAGCAAAAACTGGCAGAGGCGGAGGCGCGACTTAAACTGACATTCTTCCCACAAATTCTATTGATGGGCTACAAAGGCGTGTACTACATGACACACGGCGCTCTGGCCATGCAAAAGCGCGATTTCAATACAGCAGAAACCTGGATCAAAAAATCCCTGGCTTCAGGCCTGCCTACCGATAATGAACGCGGAGCAGCCCTGCTCCAGCTGGTGATGATTGCCGCAGGTAAAAACAACCTGAAAGGCGCGCAAAATCACTTTGCAGAACTTAAAAAACTGAACATTACCGAGGGTATGCTCAAAGAGCAGGTGAAGGAAGTGGAAAAGCAACTCAAACAAGCTTCCGGCCAAACCATGAACCCGGCCATGATGGCCATGATGGGTGGCAAAGGCTTCCGCCCGGGCGGAAAGCGCCGCCAGCCTCCGATGCGGTAGGGGATCTACAATGTCCAATATCCAATGTCCAATGTCCAATGTCCAAGTGGTGCGGGTGCTTGGGTTAGGTGCTTTTGCAGGGCTTTTGTAAGGGTGATTGGCCAAGGCCATTCAACTCTTTGGCCCATCTGTTTTCTCCCCCCAGCACCCGCTCCATGTTTCAATAAAGCACCAATGCCAAGCACCCACACCACTTGGACATTGGATATTGGACATTCTCCTGGCTATTGTGAGGGTGATTGGCCAAGGCCATTCAACTCTTATGCCCATCTGTTTTCTCCCCCCAGCACCCGC
>JADZFI010000225.1 GCA_020850025.1 Saprospiraceae bacterium | reverse complement strand
GAAATAATCCCGGTGTCCGATTTCGCGGCGATACCCGTTGGTAATGTAGATGTCTCTGCGACTGTCATTGTCCAGATCGGCAACCAAACCACTCCACGACCAGTCGGTTTTGAATACCCCTGCCATGCAGGCTATTTCACTGAAAGTGCCATTTCCGTTGTTGCGCTGCAACACATTGTGGGTAACCGGCTCAAAATAGTTGTTTTGCACCATGGACAAATACCGGCTCAGCGTATTGGTGGTGGCCAGCAATTTGTGCCTTTTGTTGTTGGCAGGCAGCATATCCATAGCCAACAGGTCAATCAGGCCGTCATTGTCAATATCACTGATGTCGGTGCCCATGGTACTCTGGGAGGTATGCCGGAAAAATTCAGCCAGTCGGTTGGTAAACGTCCCTTTCCCGTCGTTGATGTACAGGTTGTCTGGCTGAAAAAAGTCGTTGCCAACATACACATCAGGGAATCCGTCGCGGTTAAAATCCGAGACTGATACGCTCAGGCCAAAACCGAAATTCCAGATTCCGGACTCTTTTGATACATCTGCAAAACCTCCTTTCTGCCCCACTACCGCAGCCGGAGGACCGTCATTTCTGAAATAACGGTCGGTATCATGCTCTTTTTTGGGCACCAGGTTGGGAATCGGTTTGCCCATGGCATCGTGAATGACATCAATTTTACTGGCGTAGGTAATGTCGGTGAGGTAATTCAATACATAACAATCCAGGTCGCCATCTGCGTCGCCATCAAAAAAGGTCGCTCCAGAACTGGCGCTAATGTCGTCTACTCCGTAAGCTTTGGACTGCTCTGTAAAAGTAAGATTGCCGTTATTGATGTACAGTTTGTTGCGGCGCAACTCTTCTTCCTTCGGTCCCCCGCGGCAAACATAAAAGTCCAGAAAACCGTCGGAATTGACGTCTGCTGCACAAACAGCCGTTTCAAAACCGTCAACCGAAGCAAGCCCGGATGATTCGGTAATATCCTTGAATTTGAAATTGCCTTCATTGAGATACATCCTGTTGGTACCGTTGGTACAAACGAAGTATATATCCGGCAGGTTGTCGTTGTTGATGTCGGCAATGGCAACACCACCACCATTGTATATATTGATGTTGGTAGTAATGTTGTTTTCTGCCGTCTCGGTTATAATGTTTTGAAAATCAATACCTGTTTCAGCAGGTTTGAGCAATTGAAGCAATGGTTCCTTTGCGGTCAGCGTTGGTTCCGCATAATGAAAATCATCAGGCAGGTACCCTGCAGAGGTGCCGGGCCGGAATACCATCCACAAAGCGCCGATGGCTACAACGGCAAGAAGGGAAATGATTAGTGGCTTCCGCCATTTCCCGGAAGTTTTTAATGTATTGCCAGCAGGCGTTCCCGAAACAGGTTGCTTGATTTTCTTGCTCATAGTTTAATATTCGAACAGCCTTTATGCCAGGCAAATTCAGGTTGAAAAATAATAACCTCCTGCAGAGAAGGCACGCTGCAGGAAGTTGGACCCCTCCGGCGTCCAACGTTCAATGTCCGATTTTCAGTGGCTTATTGTGCCTTATTGCCCGAGGGATATTCGCTCTGGAGGGTTTCTTTGGCCTTTTTCAGCAATTCCAGTTCCGTGCTGATCCTCGATTCAATAGATTTCAAGGAATTTCTTGCTTCAAGATACTGCTTTTGTGCATCTTCCACACTCAGCTTGCCACTGGCAATCTTGAAAGTCAACGAATCCAGACGATTGGAGTAAAGTTTGTGCTCATCGTAGGAATTGCGAATTTTTATAGCATCAGCAACCAAGAGCTTGAGTCTTTCACGTCCGGCATCGTCGGCCGCTTGAAGGTAGGGTCTGACGGAGGTCATCAATTCAAAAGATTCATTGTAGGCAGGAAGAATGGTGCGCTCCAGGGCATATGCTGCAAGTAAATCGGTAGCTACCTGCTCGTTGAGTTTGTTTGGCTCTGAGGAAGGTCTGACGTTGGAGACAACAATATTGGGCTCATTTCCGCCGGAGGCGCCGCCATCAGTGCTTTCGCCACTTGCATCGCCTGACTGGCCACAAGCGCAGGTGAGCAAAATTAAACAAACAGACAAAACAAAAATTGGGTATTTCATAATCAGGTTGAGCTTTAAAACGAATAATTTCGCCGCAAAGGTAATGAGCTGTCTCGGTTTTATCTACTGAAATACCTGGGCAGCACTATTGTTGTTTGACACGATAATGATCGGTTTGCCGGATTTGGTGCGTAGCGAGATCAGATCCCTTGCTTCTCTGTTGGCCCAAAAACCACTTTGGGTATTGTCCACCCATACGAATTGCCCCTTTCCGGCACCGGAGAGAAATACGCCGTTGCCCGCATCACAGCGGCCTCCCTCTACTTCAAGGTCGTATTTGTTTCCGGCAAGTAACATATCAATAATACCATCCTGATTCATGTCTTCCGCAATAATCCCCTGTATAACAGCGGATTGTGTTTGATTGGGTAGCATTCTCTTTACAAATTTACCACCCTGATTCTCCCACCAGCAGGTTTCCAGATGATAGGCCGTCAAATGAAGAGCGTTCTCCAGTTCCATTTTATCCCAGACATCTTCGATGGTGGCTTCCGACCAGTCTTTGGCATATAAAAATTTCTTTTTGAGCCCTGGCAATTGCTTGGTAATGTTTTCTTTCTGGGCCAAAGGATAGTTCTTGTCGCCCTCATACATGGTCATAATCGGATCAATGGTGCCATTGTTGTCAAAATCGCTGGCATAGCATCCAAGCGGGGCATTCTCGCTGGCTTGAAAGCGGGTGTTCAGACCAAGATTGCCGGTAACAAGGTCCGGATCGCCGTCCTGATCCAGATCTGCCATTTCCAGGCAATATATATATATAGGTGTGCCACTTCAGCTCCATTTATATGTATAATAGGTGTATCACTTCAGCTTCATGATGTTGACAGATGCTGAGCCGCCGTTCCTTTAAAAAAGCCTACCATTCCATGAATTTGCCACGAATATTAGAAAAAAATTAGAGCAAATCATAGCGGGTATCATTTTCCTGACTACATTTGCCATGCGTTTTCGAAGCGCATTACTTTTAATCCGAATCCGTATAAATCTCGTTAGCGAAGTTGCTTCAGGCCATTTGCCTGAATACTGATGCTCCCCCTTCGGGAAATTCCTTGCACTCTTTCCGCTTACAGATTTACTGAGTTCCAAACCGATTAGGCTGTCCTGTTGCAGGGATAATGTTTGTGTGTTTTGGGGATGACAACAGCTGATTTGCCAGGGACAAATTGTTTTACACACTCGCTTCGCATATGGGGTTTTGGCACGGTTGTTGTTATTTTAATGACTTTCTAATCTGGCCCAAAATCCTCCCGAAATAGTAATCCAACTCGATTCATCGAGTTCGAACAATAATAATCCGGCTCAGTTTTTGAGTTATTGTTTGAACCTTGTTTTAGTCTCATGCAAAGAAACTGTACTCAACCAAAGTGCATTTATTAAGAGGTAAGCATTGGCTTCAAGGATTCTGTCCTTGAGTCAGTGCTTTTCTTTTTCCCCAAGCTTCCTTCGACAAACATTAATTCACCTAATTTTTTCATCACAAATTTTAACGACATGAAAAGAATGAATCTCATTCGCGCCGCACTGTTCGCAGTGTTTGCATTCATGGGCACAGTTAGTTTGTCGGCTCAGCAGAACTGGCTACCCGCTCCACAAGCGATCGTAGTCATGACGAACGAGCTGAACAACCTGGCTAACCCACCTGCCCCGTCTCCTGGCAGCACGCTGATTACCAAGCAGCAGCTGTCTGAGCAGTATGCAAAATCCGGATGCCAGGACTGCCTGCTGCGTTCCGTGAAGGAGCAGTTTTTGCTGCTTTCCCTGAAGGAAATCAAGCTTGGCGCCGACACCGGTTCCGCTGTTGAATCTGTTCGCGCTATGATGATTGCGAACGCCAACAACAACGCCAACCTGTTGGCTACCATCCAGACCGCTTACCAGTACATGGATTCCATCCTGTAAGCAAGTCATTCCTTTTACTCACTCTTTTCTTTTTAAGCTAACACTTAAATCGTAGTCTTTCTCATGAAAAGAAGAATTATCACTTCTCTAAAAAGCCTCCTGGCCGGGATGCTTGTATTGAGCGCAATGACTGCCGCTCATGCACAGCTCGGACTGAGCTTCACCTCCGGGCAGACGAATTACACTGCCGGTCAGGTGAATAATCTGACCTTTACGGTTAACGGCGGCGGTTCAACCGGCCAATGGATCGACCGTGTTTCTATTACGGTTCCGGCTTCCTGGACCATTAACAGCGCCGCTCCTAATGGTAACGGCGGCTGCGCTACCAACACTGGTCTTCTCCAGGTTTGCTCTCCTACCGCTAGCTGGACCAAGAATGTAAACGTACCTTGCGGTACCGGTGCATTCAACCCAACTTTCTGCGGTTGGTGGCAAAGCGGTGCTGCCCAGACCTACACCATGGCGGTGAACATTCCGGCTGGTACAACTGGCCCGCAAACCATTACCATGCAAGGTACTGGCGAAAGCGGAACCATCCAGTCCATCAGCGTTACGCTGACTGCTCTGGAGCCATGCGTTCTGGTTTGCCCAGGCAACCTGAACTACAACCTCGACCCAGGCGCTTGCACGCAGGTGGTAAACTACGACGTGTTCACCACGGGTACTTGCCAGATTGTACAGCAAACTTGCGGTTTCGTTGGTTCTTTCGCTCCTGCTGAAGTTGACTTCTGGCAGGTAGGCGGTGGTTCCGGTACTGGTTTGCCTCCTGCAGGTAACGCCGGTAACGGTCAGCCAAACATATTGTGGGAAGAAACCAGCG
>JADZFI010000224.1 GCA_020850025.1 Saprospiraceae bacterium | reverse complement strand
TGGAAGATGTAGTTTTGTTGAAAGATGGTTCGGTTGATGTAATCGCGCATTTCAAGGGCTTCAGCCTTGAACGGCCAGGGCTTCAACATTTTTCCCAGTGCCGCAGAATCGCGTTGCAGCTGGTAAACCAATTCAGGCAACAGTTTTTCTGCCAGGACTGTATCCCTCTCCTGAGCCAATGTAGCGGCATATTTTTCCCTCGTTTGCCGATCCCTTAATGTACTGTTTTGGTAAAGCTGATTCGACGCGAAAAAGGAAAACAACACCAGCCAGAATATTCCCCAACCAAAACTATTTCCCTGCCAGTGAACCATCGTGTCCAGCATTAGTCCTAATACCAGGCCAAAGCTTGCCAGCCAAATGGTATGGGTGATATCATTTCCTACAAACACCAGCAACATTGCGAACCCTAACGCGGCGATTCCAATGGATAGATATCTGGTATTCCTGGCTAGTGATAAGGATTGAGCACTTTTTGCCATCCTATGGCTGAATAGAAAAAGGCCGACCGCAAAAGCCACTACCCCGGTTAGCGCTAAAAGGCCATCAATTCCAAGTAACAAAATGCGATCAAAATCAAACCTTTGGTGGCTATTGAAAATTAGCTGACGTATTACTTCAGCGCCAATACCCACCGAAAACATAGCGGCCAGGTAATGCAGCGTTAATAAGACGGTACTCAACCCTTTGTTCTTAACACTCTTCTGCGATAGTGGAATATGATGGAAATGCCCCATCATAAATACCATAACTATACTGTTCAACAGCCAATCGCCGATGGATTGACCAATCAAGGATGATTCGTGAAAGGTCGGCTGGAACAGATGAAACTGACCAAAGTGATCTGCAGTAAATCCGGTTTTGATATTTAAATAAAGTAAAGCGCAAGCAACTAGCACCACAAAACCGGCGCCAAAGGCATGGCCCAATTTTTCTCTGATCGCCTGGCCTGATAAGTTTAGCAGACCAAGGAAAACAACAAAGGCCAACAACCAGGATACAAGCATAAGTGATTCCATCCAGGAAACACCTTTCAGGGAAGTATGGGATAACCATCCGATTTCTTCCCCGTTCATGATTACCGGGAAGTTTGTTTTGTTCGTTGCGGAAAATTGAATGTCGGCCCTGATAGGCGTTGGGTTATTAACCGCTAACTGGTTGAAATTCAGCGCATATTGAACGGGAATGAGGGTGCTCTCCTGACAATTGCCTGATGGCTCAGAGCGCAACCAGTAATATCCATGTGGAAGTCGTATAATGCCAGAACCGGAGTGGCCTGCAATCTCTTTTAAATCTCTGCCTGAAGGGATTATGTTAGTATTTGACCAGTTAAGGAGCGAATCTCCCTGATGCTTAAGTACCGTACCTACTCCTTGTCCGGACTTGGCTGCTGTTTCCTGTTGCTGAATCCAGCTGGATAATTCAGCCGCTTGTTGTTCCAATAATGCCGTACTTTTGCTCCATTGCCCCGCGCTGAGAGCGAGTGCCAGCAGGATTATCATCACAACAGCATACAGGAGCGTCCTCTTGACCATAGATTAAGGGAAAAATCGTTCTTGGAGCCTATTGATAAATATTGCCGTTGGCATCTTTCACAAACAGGCTTTCAGGGTGTTGAACAGAAAATAGTAATTGTTTTCAACCAATTGAAGTCGGGCAAATGTACCTAAACAAAGTTTAAGCCAATACTGAAATTTGGATAGATGTTTTGAGCACAAGTGTAGAAAATTTCTGTTTTAGGCTTCCAACATAGAAAACCGCAGACTGCTCTGCCGCCTTTCGGGGAGGAAAGTCCGGACAACGCAGAGCACCGCACCGCCTAACGGGCGGAGTTTTTCCCGATTCGTCGGGAGAAACATAGATAGTGTCGCAGAAAATAACTTCCAGCAGGAGGTTTTGGCAGGGTGGGGTGACCCGCCTTCGCTGAAGCTTCGGCGGGTAAAGGTGAAAACGTGCGGTAAGAGCGCACGATCTCGGCGGGCAACCGTCGGGATGGACAAACCTTGCGGGTTGAAATGCCATGTACACCTTGTCAGGGTGTTGCTCGCACCGTCTCGCCTCAGGGCGGAAGCAAGGGGGGTAGGCAGCGCAGATCCCGAATATTCGGGACCAGATAAATGGCAGAGGCCGGTAGCAATACCGGTACAGAATCCGGCTTACAGGTCTGCGGTTTTTTTTTTAAAATATGCTCTTTTAGATGTTATCCCATCATGTATCACAAAATTCAGCTTGCTGCTTTTTGCCTAATGGCTTGTATGCTACTCTCTTTCATGCCCAACAAGAAACCAACAAGGGTGGTGTTCTTTGGCGACAGTATAACGGAGGCCGGAGTCATACCAGGTGGATATATTGCCCAAATGCGCGACAGCCTTACAAGCCGGAAAATAAACGGAAAGTATGAGCTGATCGGGAGCGGCATTGGTGGGAATAAAGTGTACGACCTATTCCTGCGCCTGGAAGAAGATGTGTTGAAACGCAAGCCAAATGTGGTTGTTCTTTATGTCGGCGTCAACGATGTATGGCACCGGCAAATGTTCGGCACAGGTACAGATGCCGACAAATTTCAGAAATTCTACATCGCCCTGATCCAGAAACTGAAATCAAAAGGCATCAAAGTCATCGCTTGCACTCCCGCCTGTATAGGCGAGCGTCCGGGCGGACTTAATCCTCTGGACGCAGAATTGGACAGGTTTGCCGCCATCATACGGCAGGTTGCTACCGACACCGATACGCCGGTTTGCGATTTACGGCAGGCATTTATGGCCTACGAGTCACTGTACAACCGGACAGAGAAAACCAGCGGAATACTCACCACGGATGGAGTACACCTCAATGACAACGGGAACAAACTGGTGGCGGAAATTCTGATGGACCGACTCCTGGAGCTGAAGTAGACTTTGGACAATGGACTGTTGGACAATGGACAATAGACTTGGTCCTGCAATAGCTTGAACTATAGTTATTTACAAAACGAGTCCAACGTCCAATATCTTACAGTCCAACGTCCATTGTCCAGCAGTCCAACGTCATTGTTTCCTGATGCCACTGGAAGATTTTTCCGTCTCGGCTATCAGGGCATCCTTCATGACGGCCAGAAATTTCTCCAATTGACCGAACGCGGCTTCCGTTTCCTGTGGCTTGCCTGGATCAAAAGCCTTGCCTTCAAGCCCGTTCAAAATTTGGGTTAGGGACTCCAGCGTGTTTTTTTGAGCCTCGCCGGCTTCCATGGCCTGATTGATCTCTACCCGCATAGCATCTAGCAATTGCTGATGGTAGGCTATCACTCTGGCGTTTTCCCGCGCTTTGTAAGCCTCTTTCAACATGGTCAATCGTGCTTCAAACTGTGCACATTCATTGGACATCTGAACAAGTCTTGCTTCTTCAGGGCTTAATGATTGCAGGGTGGAGCGAGCTTCCTGGGCAGAAATAGAAAGGCTGGAAAGAGCCACAAAACTGAGAACCAATAAAAAACGTGTCATCGGAAAGGGAGGTTTATACGGTAGCCAATTGGTTTTAGGGGTGATGGACCACCGTGGGTGAAAAATTAATGGGCGAAAATAGCGGCTAGTTTCGACTTTTGAGTCTTCATTGTTGGTTTTGGACTTCCAAAAATCTACATTTTTCCTATTCAATCGTATTTCAATCATGTACCAGTACCTCCACTCCTTGCGCACCCTTGCTGTTTTGGCATTCGTTGCCGTGTTTATTAGCTGTGATACCACCAAAAAAATTCAACCAGCCGGCGATGACGGAATTCTGGAATTCCAGATCCTTCAGATGAATGATGTGTATGAAATCTCACCGAGTCCTTCCGATAATTCGGGTGGGTTGGCCCGGGTTGCTGCCATCCGCAAGGAGCTTTTGGCCAAAAATCCCAATACCTTCACGGTGCTGGCAGGCGATTTTATCAGTCCCTCTGTGCTGGGTACCCTCAAAACTGACGGAAAAAGAATCCGCGGAAAACACATGGTGGAAGTGCTTAATACCCTTGGTCTCGACTGGGTAGTATTCGGGAATCATGAGTTTGATTACGATGATCTTGCCGATTTACAGGCACGCCTGGATGAATCTACGTTTACCTGGTTTGCTGCCAATGCGAGGTTAAAAGGACAAACCTGGACACAGCAGTTTTTCAAGAACAAGCCTGGCGGCGGCACCAAAATTTGTCCTGACAACCAGGTTATTTCCCTGAAAGATGCAGACGGCACCAGCATACAATTAGGACTGTTTGGTGTATTGATTAATAGTGGGAGGAAGCCCTGGGTAACCTATACCGACTGGCAGGAAGCTGCCCAAAAGAATTTCCAGGAATTGCAGCCCAAATGCGATGTAGTGATCGCACTTACTCACCTGGCCATCGAGGACGATCGCAAGCTGGCGGCCATGTTGCCACAGATCCCGCTGATCATGGGTGGTCATGAGCACGATAACATGAGGGTGCCGGTGGGGCCCAGCGTGATAACCAAAGCTGATGCCAATGCTAAAACCGTGTATGTTCATACCCTTCGTTACGACAAACGAAAAAAGTCATGCACCGTAAGTTCTGAACTCCGCAAAGTGAATGGCAGTATTCCTGAGGAGCCCGCTACTGCAGCTGTGGTGGCCAAATGGGAGAGAATTAAAAATGAATCCTTAAGTTCTTCGGGTTTTACGGCAGATGCTGTAGTGACCAAACTGGAAAAGCCGCTCGATTGCAGGGAGTCTGTCATTCGGCATGGTCAAGCTCCCGTTGGCGCCATGATCACTGAAGCGATGATGGCCGTTTCCCGCAATAAGCCTGAGCTTGCTGTTTTAAACAGCGGATCCATAAGGGTGGACGATGTGCTTACCGGTATACTGGTAGAATTGGACATCGTGCGCATGCTGCCCTTTGGCGGCGGGCTATCGGAGGTAGAAATGAAAGGTTCGTTGCTGCGCAAAACCCTGGATGCCGGTGCAAATAACCAAGGAAACGGTGGTTATCTTCAAATCAACCAGGCCTCCATGAACGCCGGCACCGGGAAATGGATGATAGGCAAAAATCCACTTGAAGATAACAAGTTGTACAGAGTGGTCCTGCCCGACTTCCTGCTCACAGGCAACGAGAGTAATATGGGCTTTCTAAAAACAACTATTGGACCTGACGGTAAAAGCGACAATCCCGACATTCCCAAAGTACTGCGCCCGGATGCCAAGGATAAGTCTGATTTGCGCAATGATATCAGGCTGGCGCTGATCAAATATCTCAGAGGCGAATAATCAGCGTTCCTGCTCCTGAATCTGTTGGAAAGTTGGAAGCTCTGGCCATTTAACTCCTACGCTTTTAAGATCACGGATGTCTTTATCGAGTATGTCAATATTATCGTACCCGAGCGAACTGGAGTGACTTAACATGAATTGCCGGTAGAGGTCAATTGCAGCCTCCCGATCGCCTGGATTATTGCGAAGAACCAGGGCATGCGCCAGGTTTGTTTTAATCAATTCACGGTTGGTGTAGTAAAAATCAGTGTGACTGGACAGATAGTCTTCTGCCGCTCTCGAAATTTGAATGACTGCGTCCAGGGATGCCGGTTGCTTCCATTCAGCCATCAACAGGTAAAACGCAACACTTATATGAGCATCCAGCCAATAGGATATCCATATTTCATCGGCTCTGGGCAGGTCCAAACACGTTTTTGCAGATTTTAACATCTGGCGACTCCAGGCCAGGGTGGAGTCCCAATTGGCATGGGCGGAGTGATATGTTTGCTTTTTAACAGCATACCAGTAATCAGCTTCCGGTCCGACCAGCCTGGGGTTCCTGGTTTGGAGCGCTGTAAGCAGTTGCTTCCGAACGTTGTTGATGTTGTCTTTTTTTGCGGGGTATTGTTCGCTCATCAGGTCCATCATAAAGAAGGTCTCTGCAGTTTGATCGGCAGTGGAGATGCCCCCATAATCCGCTAAAGCCTCCACCTCGTCGCCTGCCAGAGCGTTCAGATTACCAATATATAGTGTCTTCAACC
>JADZFI010000223.1 GCA_020850025.1 Saprospiraceae bacterium | reverse complement strand
TCATTCAATGCCGGTATGGTTACCCACTGAATGACCCTTAATCAGCTATACGCTTATTGCTTTACGAATCGCGTCGTCCAGGCCTTGCCTTCTTTTTCAAAGCGCAGGAAGTAGATGCCGGGCGGGTATGATGCAACAGGCATAACCTCCAGGCTATCCGACTTAACCACCGTATTCATAGTCTGGCCCAATGCATTGAGTACCAAAATCCGGTCAAAAGACATGCTTTGATAAATATGCAATACATCCTGTGCAGGATTTGGCGCCAGTTGGACGCTGTAGCTGAAGTCGGCATCTTGAGTGCCGGTATTGCACTTGATATCGTTATTGTATCTGGGCAGGATCTGATAGCCGGAATTGAACGGGTTGGAGGAATCAAACTGACCACCCAAGCCTACGAGCGTGAAAGTTGCGCATTGTGGCGGCAGGGCATTATAGTTTTCCACATCACGGTCAATACGGATCTGGATGGTATCCATTTGGTTGGACAATGAAAGAGCACGAACATTAAAGCCGCTGGATCCCGTTCCAGTTGTCCATTCGGATGGATCTACCAGGTACATGAGCTCCAGTGATACCAATTTGGATTCCGTAGCTTCCGAGAGGGTGCTTACCTGGACCGGGTTAAGCAACGGATTGTTGGACGAAACCTTGATAATGGTATCCGGGCGGATTTCGGTCATGCCGTTGAATTGACCGATGGTGCCCCAAACCGTAATGTTATCGCCTTCCTGGACAGTATAACCGAAGGTTCCATCCAGGGAAGACACAGCAATACCGCTGCCGGTATTATCAATGATGGTAAAGAGCAAAGCAGGCTGGTTGTTATTTATCGGACGCAGATTTACGCCATAAACCGTTCCCGTAAGCGCGCAATTCACATTCAATGAATCAGCGGTACCGTCTGGATTTTCGTTGGTTACGGAGGCTATGCTGCGCTGCGGATAACACTTCACCGTAATGGTCACCTGTGCGGTGTCGCATCCGTTAGCGTCGCAAATGCGGTAGATGAATTGATCTTCACCGCAATAGTTGGGGTTACTCATGTAGCTGATGGCGCCGCCGGCTATAAAAGCTGAACCATTGGAAGGCAATTACGTAAATTCAAAGACGGTGAGCTGATCTACTATCAGATCGTTGCTTTGTACCTGCAAAATGCTGGTCTGACCAGAAGGCACGCTGAAGTTATCGTCTACTGCAGCCAGGCTATTGGAGCCGCCGCAATTCGAGGCTGCCCCGGGATTGCCTTTGACTTCATTTCCATTGACTACTACTCCTGTTCCGGTAGTGGCTGCCTGCCAGTTGGCTGGCAAAGTGTTGTCTGATGTAAAGTCGCACAACACAATAGAAGGACCGGAACCGGCTGCTTCCGGAGGCCAGGGAAGTGCATTAAGGTAATTTACATAATCCTGTACGTTGCCTGTAGCATCGCGCAACTCAATGTCTTCGCCTCCGTTTGTCAGGGCATCATTGGACGCCCATACAAAGTCGGGAGCAAAGCCAAATACAGAGGCAAAGGCATTGGCATTTTTTGCGAGTACCAGATAGCCTCCCGGCGGCATAACCGTTCCTGACGGGATAGTGAAAGCAATCCCCTGTGTGAAAGTCCACCCGGATATATCAGTCGAGGTATTGTTCAGGTTATAAAGTTCGAAATATTCCAGTGAATCATTGCCTGATTCCGGTGGATTGTACATGATTTCCGTAATGACCACCTGTGCCTGTGCCACAACGGTCACCATTAGAAAAATAGCAAGGGAAAACAGTGTTTTTTTCATGGTAATGTGCTTGGTAATGATAATGAACTGAGGGATTTTCAATGCTATTGGATTGAAAATTTGGCTGCTTGTTTGGAAAGGGCCAAAATTAAGCAAAACTCCCATAGTTGGGATAATCTGGCGAGGAGGTGATTGCCAAAAAAGGGTAAAACTTAACGAGGGATTAACATGGCTGGCGTACATTCGCATCCGGAATTTTTCACATTCACCAATCCATTCTATTAAGTATGAACCAATTTACACTCAGGTTTAGCGTTGCCAAACGCTTGATCCTTTTGGCCCTCTTGCTCAGTGGAACCGGCCTGTTCGCTCAGGTAACCACCTCGACCATTTCCGGGGTAGTGACCGACAAAAACGGCGAGGCACTGATCGGAGCAACTGTTGTTGCTACCCACACTCCTACCAACACCCGGTATGGCACAGCCACCAACGCCTCCGGACGCTTTACCCTCCCCGCTGTACGGGTAGGTGGTCCTTACAGCGTTGCTGTTAATTACACCGGATACGAGGCTCAAACTCAGGAAGGCATCTACACCAGTCTGGGAACTGCAGCCAACGTTGACTTTGTGATGGTGGAAAGCGGAACCGTTCTGGATGAAGTAACCGTTGCGGCCAACCGCAATGATATATTCAGCTCTGATCGTACAGGTGCTGCCACTACTTTCGATCGCAAACAACTGGCTAGCATCCCGGTAACCGGCGCTCGTTCCATCAACAGCATTACCAAGTACAACCCGAACGGCAACGGCAACTCATTTGGTGGTCAGGACAGCCGTTTGAACAACTTTACCATTGACGGCTCCGTGTTCAACAATGGTTTTGGTCTGGGTTCTGATGCACAGGCAGGAGGCCGTACCGGCTCAACCGCTATTTCTCTTGACGCTATTGAAGAACTTCAGGTAAACGTAGCTCCTTTTGATGTACGTCAAACCGGTTTCGTAGGTTCCGGTTTGAACGCCGTTACCCGTTCCGGTAAGAATGAGTTCTTCGGCACAGCGTTTTACAACTTCCGTCAAGCCGACGACAGCGGTATCTTTAACGGCACCAAAATCGGCGATACCAAACCGAACATCTCCACTTTCGACGAAAAAGTGTTTGGCGTATCTCTGGGTGGCCCCATCATTAAGAACAAGCTGTTCTTCTTTGCCAACTATGAAAACCAGCGCCAAACCACCCCGGCAACTACCTGGGTAGCAGATGGCAGCCCACTGGATGTAGAAGGCGCTAACGTAACCCGCGTACTTGCCAGTGATCTGGACCAGCTCAGCACCTACCTGCGTGAAAAATATCGCTACGAAACAGGCCCATACGAAGACTACGACAACCTGACTGAGAGCGAAAAATTCCTCGTTCGTCTGGACTGGAACGTTAATGACAAGAATAAGCTAACACTGCGTTACACACACCACAACTCCGTGTCAGATCAGTTGATCAGTAACAGTAACTCTGCCGGTGCAGGTAACCGTCGGACCTTGTTCACAGCCATGTCCTACCAAAACTCTGGTTACCTCATTGGCGACAACACCCGTTCTGCAGTTGCTGAATTGAACTCTCAGATCAGCAATAATGTGCACAATACCTTCAGCGCAGGGTACGACTATCAGAATGAGGACCGCCAGTACAAAAACTTTCCTTCTAATGGCAACCCATTCCCTACGATTGATATTCTTAAGGACGGCGCCACCTATATCTCTGTAGGTTTTGACCCATTCACACCCAATAACCTGCTGGATTACAGCACGCTCCACTTTACTGACAACGTTTCTATTTACAAAGACAAGCACACCTTCACTGTTGGCGCCAACTTTGAACAGTACCGCTCCAACAACCTGTTCTTCCCTGCATCCAATGGTGTTTATGTATTCGACTCGCTGGCCCAGTTCTACGCAGCTTCCGAGTTCGGCTTGAACAATCCGAATGTTGATACTACTTCAGTTTTGTACAACCGCTTCCAGTATCGCTACTCAGCGCTTCCGGGAGCAGAATCTCCTCTTCAGAAACTGAAAGTGAACCGCTACGACGTCTATGCACAAGATGAGTTCCAGGTAAACAAGCGTTTAAAATTGATCTACGGCATTCGCGCTGGTTTGATCGACTTCGACGATACCGGCCTGAGCAATGCTACTGTGGATGGCCAGGATTACACCGATGAAAACGGCAACCGCGGTTATCAGGTTAAAACAGGTAAACTGCCGGATGCCAAAATTCTTTGGGAGCCACGCGCTGGTTTCAACTGGGATATCTTCGGCAACAAGAAAAGCCAGGTGCGCGGTGGTACCGGTATCTTCACAGGTCGCCCACCATATGTTTGGATATCCAATACCATTGGTAACAATGGTGTGTTAACCGGCTTTATCGATGTTACCGGCAACAATACCAAAAATTACAAGTTCACGAATGAAACCGGTATTTTCACCCCGGACGTTCCAACGCTTCCTTCCACCTTCGATATTGCGGCAACCGACAATGCATACCGTTTCCCACAGGTATGGAAATCTAACATGGCCATTGACCAGAAATTGCCAGGTGGCCTGGTGGCTACTCTCGAGTTGATGTACAATCGCAACGTCAATGCTGTTAAATACTTTGATGCTAACCTGGAAGATCCAATCGGCAACTTTGCAGGCCCGGACCAGCGTCCGCGCTATGCTGCAAATGATGCCGGCGTACGTATTAACGACAACGTTTCCCGTGCTGCTGTGATGACCACCACCAATGTAGGTGACTACAAAGCTGCTACCATCAAACTGGAGTATCCAAGCCAGAAAGGCCTTTATGGTATGGTGGCACACACGTTCAGCAAGGCTACTGACCTGATGAGCGCCGGCTCTATTGCTGCAGGCTCCTGGACGGGCGCACGTTCTGTTCGCGGCAACAACGATCTGGATGTTTCCTGGGCCGATCAGGATGCTCCTGGCCGTACAGTAGGTTTGTTGGGCTATCGTTTTGAATATGGCGGCGATTTTGGCGGTGCAACTGCCTTTACGCTGGGTTATGTTGGTGAGCGCCGCGGATTTAACGGCAATATCAACTCTGCTCGTTTCTCCTACGCTTATGCCGGCGATATGAACGGCGACCGTGTGAGCAACAACGACCTGCTTTATGTGCCAAACAGCGCCAGTGAACTGACTTTCCGCGATCTGACGGTTAACTATAAAGACGCCAATGGTGTATCTCAAACGCGCACCTTCACTCCGGCTGAACAGGCTGCCGCATTCGATGCATTTATAGAACAAGACGATTACCTCAGCACCCGCCGTGGGCAGTACGCTGAGCGCAATGGTGTATTGTTCCCGATTTTGCACCGCTTTGATATTTCTGTTACCCAGGAATTCTTCATCAAAGTGGGTGGCAAACGCAACACCATCCAGCTCCGCGCGGATATTCTGAATGCTGCCAATTTGCTTAACAGCGAGTGGGGCCTTGGCAACAACTTCGTTACCGATCGTCCGCTGGCTGCTGCAGGTACTACCCCAGACGGTGTGCCTCAGTTCCGTATGGCAACGCAAACCATCAACGGCGTTCCTGAGTTGCTTCGCGATTCGTTCGTGAAGAGCAAAACCCAGTTTGACGTTTGGATAGCTCAGTTCGGTATCCGCTACATCTTCAACTAAACAGTCCAATCATTAGTTGATTTGTCTTCGCCCTGTATCGCTTCATGCGATACAGGGCGTTTTTCTTAAATGAAATAGCCGAAGGCTGGTACCTTTGCCCCATGCGCTTTGATATCATTACTGTAGTTCCGGAACTATTGGAAAGCCCGCTCAGCCATTCCATCATGCAGCGAGCAAAGGACAGAGGTTTGCTGGAGGTTTATGTCCACGATCTTCGGGAGTTCGGCATTGGGAAACACCGTCAGGTAGACGATTACCAGTTTGGCGGTGGCGCAGGTATGGTCATGAAACCCGAACCACTAGCCGCCTGCATAGAGTCTTTGCTCAGGCAGCGTACCTACGATGTAGTCATTTACACTACCCCTGATGGAGAACGCCTGGAACAACGTATTTGCAACCAGCTAAGTCTTCGGGAGAATATTCTGATCATTTGTGGCCATTATAAGGGCATTGACGACCGCATTCGCCAAAAATATGTCACCATGGAAATCAGTATTGGCGACTACGTGCTCTCGGGTGGAGAATTGGCCGCAGCAGTGATCGTTGATGCTGTAGGGCGTTTGATCCCGGGTGTTCTGAACGATGAGACCTCTGCCTTGTTCGATAGTTTTCAGGACGATTTGCTGGCGCCACCGGTATACACCCGCCCTGCAGTTTGGGAGGGCATGGAAGTGCCTGAAATTTTACTCTCCGGCCATGAAAAGAACATTGGGGAATGGCGTTACGAGC